>JAVBPM010000043.1:0-47170 GCA_031549605.1 Oscillospiraceae bacterium
AAAAAAAGTCTGGAGCAACGCTCCAGACTTTTTCAGACTGTTAAAAAAGCGCGCACCGTAAACCCAGTGTCAAAAAAAGAAAGAAAACGGCGACGTAAGGCTGCGTGTTGAGGCGCGGGGTATGTTTTGCGGCGCATCGACAAGGTCGCTGCGCCACAATGGTTTTAATTGCTGCAGAAACGCTGCCCTAGCGTACCATCGTACGCCGACGGAAAGCGGTTCGTTGCCTTCGCATTTATTTGTAAGTCTGCAGCGTGCCAAAAACAAGTTTTTGACACGCTGAAAAAGTCTGGAGCAACGCTCCAGACTTTTTGTTTACACGCGCTTGCCGTGGTAGTGGTAGATGGCCTGTTGGAAGAAGGGCGCGACGCCGGGCGCAACGTGGTCGTCGTAGAATTGGCCGAAGCGCTCGTCGGCGACGTACATGTCGCCCAGTCCCATGTGGTATTCGGGGCAGTAGATGTCGACGTAGCACTGCAGCCACTGGCGGTGCAGGTCGACGGCGCGCTGCGCGGCGTCACTCGTCGGGTTACCGGCGGCGTACGCCTCTTTCAGCAGCGCGTGGCACTCGTCGGCCAGCCGCTGGGCGTTGTCCATCTGCTGCTTGCTCATGCCCTTGAGCTTGGCGTTGCTGGCGTTGACGGTGTCGTCGCCGTATTTGGCGCGCACCTCGTCGCCGTATTTCTGCTCGTTTTGGTCGATTAATTCCTGCTTAAAGGCCTCAAATTTTTCGTTGTCGGTCATGGTTGTTTCTCCTTTCGTGGCGGCTATGGTTTTTGTAACGGCGGCAATCAGCGCGTTTAGCTGACGCTGCCGGTCGCGCAGTGCGGTTAGATGGCCCTCCAGCGCCGACAGGGCGTTGAAGTCGGGCGATTGCAGCAACGCCTTGATGTCGTCGAGTTTAAGCTCCAGCGCGCGGTAGAGCAAGATTTGCTGCAGCCGGTCGACCTCGTTCTGCCCGTAAATGCGGTAGCCCGAGCTGTTGACGCGCGTCGGCTTGAGCAGCCCAATCTCGTCGTAGTAGTGCAGCGTGCGCACGCTGACACCCGACAGCCGCGCCAGCTTTTGAACTGTGTATTCCATCCTTCCATCACCTCGCAAGGCTACGATAAACCATGACGTAACGTGAGAGTCAAGTCTTTTTTTAAAAAAAGTTTTTAGGGCGCGTCGGCCAGCCGGTCGAGCGCCTGTTGCCGGTCGGCGACAAAGAAGATGTCCTTGCCGCTGTTGCACTCGGTTATGAAGTCGTGCAGCGGCTGGCTGGTGTAGTGCGAAAAGTCGCCGATAATGGCCAGCTTAAAGCCGTAGTTGATGAATTTTTGCAGCACCGCGCCGGCCAAGCCGGTGCTGAGCTTGAAAAAGGCTTCGGGCAGTGACTGCTTGTACAGTGCGACGCGGCGACTGCCGGTGTCGTAATTGCCGGTGGCGATAAAATCAAGCGCCGACTGCTCGTCGGCCAGCGGCGGCATGGCTTGGTCAGCCAGTGCGATGGCAACGCCGTTGACGGTGATGGTTTCCATGCGGGCACCTCCTCTATAATAGTGTCTGCCAGCCCTGCTCGGTGTAGACCAGCTCGCCGGTGCTGCTGTCCGACTCCATCAGCGAAAAGCCGTTGACGGCAAAGCGACGCGGCGGCGGGCTGTGCAGCGCAAAGTCGAAGTCGCGCGGCAGGCGGGCGTTGCGCGCCAGTGTAATGTGCGCGTGGTAGCGGCGCTTTTCCAGGGAAAACCCGGCCGACAGCAGGTTTTGCGTCAGCTGATTGACCAGCGTGTCGAGCGGTTCGGACGGCGCCAGACCCAGCCACAGGATGTCGCCGTTGAGCCGCGCGAACTTGCCCAGCTGCGCGGTGGTCAGCTCGAATGCGGGCAGCTGGATGGACTCGGCGGCCTGCTGCGCCGCGCCCAGCCAGGTGGTGTCGCCTAGAAACACCAGCGTCAAATGCCAGTGCTGGCGCAGGGTAAAACGGCCGTCAACGCCCGACTGCCACAGCCGATCCTGCAGCAGCGTCAGCCAGTCGATGGTCGGCTCGTCAAGGGGGATGGAGAAAAAGAGTCGCACAAGCTCACCTCGCTTTTTGGCTCTAGCATAGCAAATGACGGCGCAAAAGGCAACGGGTGTTGACAGCTGTGCTATACTGAGTCAAACAGGGGGTGGCACCGTGAAAAAGGTGAACCATCGTATTAACGTGCTGCTGGCGGTCATCGGCCTGCTGGTGGCCGTTGGCGTCAGCTTCTTCATTGTCGACTACCAGCGCGCTCAGCAAAACAAGCGACCGCTCTTTGCCGTCGAGGTGGCTCACTATGCAGACGGCGGCACGCGCGAGTATATCGGGCTGGGCTACAAGGTCATCGCCTATGCGTCATTGACGACGGCTTGACCGACGAGATACGGTGCGAAATCGGCACATGGCTGATGCCGTACGACGAAAACTATCCACGCGTGCGGTCATAAATAGCGAAAAGGGCTGGTATTCCAGCCCTTTTCTTCAGCGTGTCAAAAAACTCATTTTTTGACACGCTGACAGACTGACAAAGAAGTACGCAGGCAAAGAAACGCTGTCCGTCGGCGTACGATGGTACGCTAGGACAGCGTTTCTGCAGCAAGTAAAACCATTGCGGCGCATCGACCTCGTCGATGCGCCGCAAATCGTTAGTCGAGAATCAAAACACCGCCTTACGTCGCCGCGTCCTCTCTTATTTGACTGGTTTTACGGTGCGCGCTTTTTGACAGTCTGAGCGAAAAGGGCTGGTATTCCAGCCCTTTTCTTGTGCTTTTACGCGATGCGGAGAATGTTGAGGAAGGCGTTGGTGCCGGTGCCGACCAGCGTGATGGCCAGGCCGGTGGCGCGCAGCTGCAGCGTGTCGCCCGCCGCGACGGTCAGCAGCACGCCGCCGCTGAACTCGCCGGTGGCCAGCAGTACGCTGATCGTGCTGTTGGGCACGGCCACGCCGTTGAGCGCCAGCTGAATGCCGCCCAACAGGCTGACCGCCGTCAAAATGGCGTAGTCGATTTTGTAAGTGCCCGCCTGATTGAACGTGACAGTGGTGCCGCCGTTGGTGAAGCCGAGATTGGTGACGTTGCTCGACGCCTCAAAGGTGACGGCGTTGCCGGCGGCAATAATCTCAAGACCCGTGGAGTAGAAGGCGCCGTAGGCCGTGATGGGGCTGGGGCCGGTGGGGCCAGTCGGACCCGTGGGGCCGGTGGGACCTGTCGGTCCAGTGGGGCCGGTAGGGCCGGTCGGACCAGTCGGGCCAGTCGGGCCAGTCGGGCCGGTAGGGCCTGTGGGACCAGTGGGACCAGTGGGGCCGGTGGGTCCGGTGTCGCCCTGCGGGCCGGTCAGGCCGATGGGTCCTTGGGGGCCGGGTTCTCCCTGGGGGCCGGTTAGCCCGATGGGACCCTGCGGACCCGTTTCACCCTGTGGGCCGGTCAGCCCGATAGGGCCTTGCGGACCCTGTGGGCCGGGGCAGCAACAGCAGGGTTGCGGCTGAAAGCAGGGCTGCTGGCAGCAGGGTTGTTGCTGGCAGCAGGGTTGCTGCTGGCAACCGCAGCACGGAAAGCCGTTTTGCATGGTAGAGTAAGCCATAGTGTGTCGTTCCTTTCTGTTTTGAGAATAGAGTCGAAAAATGCCGAGCCGAGTTATTCTATGTTGGCGCGTGCCAGTTGGTGACGCGCCATGCTTGAATTTATCAGGCGGTTGTGGTAAAATGAGCGGAAATGTGCCAATAGGTCATAGGAGGGTACTCCATGCAGTTTTCCCAGCGTATTTCCGGCTTACAGCCGTCGGCCATTCGTGAAATTCTCAAGGCGCCCGATAACCCCGACACCATCAGCTTTGCGGCCGGCAACCCGTCGCCGCTGACCTTTCCCATGGCCGAGATGGCCGACATTGCGGCGCAGCTCTTTGCCGAGCGCAGCACCGCCACCTTTCAATACGGCATCACCGAGGGCTACGGCCCGCTGCGTGAGCAGACCAAGGCCTATCTGGCCGAGCGCTGGCGCATCGGTGCCGCTTGCGACGAGCTGATTGTTACCAGCGGCGCGCAGCAGGCCATTGAGCTGGCCGCCAAGGTGCTGTTGAATGAGCATGATACGCTGCTGTGCGAGCAAAATAGCTTTATCGGCGCGCTCAACGCCTTTCGCTCCTACAACCTCAACCTCGTCGGCGTCGCCATGGACGACAAGGGCATGGACATGGCCGACCTCGAGGCCAAGCTGGCGCAGACAAAAGCGCGCGTCATTTACACCATTCCCACCTTCCACAACCCTTGCGGCACGGTGCTTTCCGACGACCGACGCCGCCAGCTGCTGGCGTTGGCCGAGCGCTACGACGCTGTGGTTATCGAGGACAGCCCGTACTGCGAGCTGCGCTTTGACGGCAGCGATGTGCCGCCGGTGAAGCACTACGACCACGACGGCCGCGTGCTGTACTGCGGCTCCTATTCCAAGACGGTTACGCCTGGCATTCGTGTTGGCTACGCGTTGGGGCACAAAGACTTGATTGCCAAGATGACGGTGGCCAAGCAGGTGAGCGACGTGCACACCAATCTCTTTTTCCAGACGGTGGTCAGCCACTACCTCGACGGCGGCGACTTTGCCGCGCATATCGCCCGCTGCAATGCCTTGTACGCCAAGCGGCGCGACGCGATGGTGTCGGCGCTGGCGGCGCTGCCGCAGGTGAGCTTTGTCACGCCGCAGGGCGGGCTGTTTTTGTGGCTGCGACTGCCCGAGGGGCGCGTGGCGACGCAGGTGTGCGCCGCCGCCAAGGAAAAGCTGCTGCTGTGTGTGCCCGGCAACGCCTTTGCGCTCGACGAGCGCGCCGACTCGCACTTTATTCGACTCAATTTCTCCATGCCCGACGAAACGGCCATCGCGCTAGGCGTGCAACGGCTGGCGTCGGTGCTGGCATGAGGTGAACGACTATGATAAACGGAAAAAAGGTTGTATTCAGCGGCGTTAAGCCGACCGGCACGCCGACGCTGGGCAACTATCTGGGCGCCATGAAGCACTTTGGTGCGATGGACGACGACGCCACCAAGCTGTTTTGCGTCGTTGATTTGCACGCCATTACCATTCGACTTGATCCGCAAACGCTGCGGCAGAACACGATGCAGCTGTTGGCGCAGTATATCGCCTGCGGCATGGATCCTAAGAAATGCGTGCTTTTTTTGCAGAGCCATGTCAGCGCACACGCCGAATTAATGTGGGTGCTCGACTGCTACACCATGTTTGGCGAGATGTCGCGCATGACGCAGTTTAAGGACAAGTCGGCCAAGAACCCCAACAACATCAACGTCGGGCTGTTTAACTACCCCGTGCTGATGGCGGCTGACATTTTGCTCTACCAAACCGATTTGGTGCCGGTTGGCCACGACCAGAAGCAGCATGTCGAAATCGCGCGCGACATCGGCGAGCGCTTCAACGGCGTGTATGGCGACGTGTTTGTCGTGCCCGAGGTCGTCATGCCCAAAACCGCGGCGCGCATTATGAGCCTGCAGGACCCGACGCGCAAGATGGACAAATCGGACGAAAACGAAAACGCCTATATTTCGCTGCTGGACGAGCCCGACGTCATTGTCAAAAAGATGAAACGCGCGGTGACCGACAGCGGCAGCGGCATTTACGAGTCGCCCGACAAGCCGGGCGTGACCAACCTGATGAACATCTACGCGCAGGGCGCGGGACTGACCATGGCGCAGGTGCAGCAGCACTTTGACGGCAAAGGCTACGGCGACTTCAAGCGCGAGGTGGCCGAGCTGGTGGTCGAGGTGCTGACGCCGGTGCGCGAGGAGACCAACCGGCTGCTCAAAGACCCGGCACAGCTGCTTGCTATTTTGGCCGACGGCGCGCGGCAGGCCGAGGCGCTGGCCGCGCCGACGCTGGCGGCGGTGTACGATGCCGTCGGCTTTGTCGGCAAACAGAGAGGTACGCTATGAATCCTGTGTGGAACACGCTGCTCGCGTTGTTTGTCAGCGGGCTGGTCGCCTTTGTGTCCACGCCGTTGGTGGGCAAGCTGGCTCATGTCATTGGCGCTATCGACGTGCCTAAGGACGAGCGCCGGATGCACAAGGTGCCCATTCCGCGTCTGGGCGGGCTGGCGGTCTTTGCCGGTTTTCTGGTGGCCGTCGTTGTGCTGCGGCTGGTTGACCCCGACTTTTACATCGACGACAAGCTGCTGGGGCTACTAATCGGCGCGGTGCTGATTGTGGTCATCGGCGTGCTGGACGACATCCTGCGCCTGCCGGCGTGGGTCAAATTTCTCGTGCAGATTGGCGCCGCGTACATCGTGGTGCGCAGCGGCGTTGTCATTGACCGCATTGCCAACCCCTTTGAGAGCGGCAGCTTTATTGAAATGGGCGGCTGGGCCACGCCGGTGTCGATGCTGTGGATTATCGGCATGACCAACGCCATCAACTTTATTGACGGGCTGGACGGCCTGTCGGTAGGCGTGTCGGCCATCGGCTCAATCACCATTTTCATTGTCGCGGTGCTCAACGGCAACTGGCAGGTCGCCATTCTGATGGCGGCGCTGACCGGCGGCGCGATGGGCTTTCTGCCCTACAACATCAACCCCGCCACCATGTTTGTCGGCGACACCGGCGCTACGTTTCTCGGCTTTGTGCTGAGTACAGTGTCGATTATGGGACTGTTTAAGTTTACCGCCATCATCAGCTTTGCCGTGCCCTTCCTGATCTTGGGCCTGCCGCTGTTTGACTTGATTTTTGCCATTGTGCGCCGGTTGGCGCGCGGCGTCAGCCCGGCCACGGCCGACCGCAGCCATGTGCATCACAAGCTGGTTGACATGGGCTTTTCGCAAAAAGAGGCGGTGGCCATTCTCTACGCCATCTCGGCCGTGCTGAGCATTGCCGCCGTGGTGGTTACCGCCGGCGGCGAGGTCAAGGCGCTGTTGTTTTTGCTGGCCGTGCTGGTTGCGCTGGGCATTGCCGTCTGGGTCGTGCTGCGCCAGAAGAATGGCAATGGCGACAGCGACAGTGACGACAGTCAGGCGTCATCGGAGGAATAAGTATGTCACCACAGGACAATCGTCATAGCCGAAGCGCCGTTAAGGCGGTGCTGATTATGCTGCTCGTGCTCGCCGTAGTGGCCATTGCCGTATGGCTGCTGGTCGGCGGCGAGGACAACGGCTCGCCCACCGGCACACCGCGACCCAGCGGCGTCGGTGATGCGTCGCCCAGCCCGACCGCCGTGCTGCCACCCAGCCCGACGGCTACCGTCAACGTGTCGGTCGACACACTGGCCGATGAGCTGGCCGAGCGGCATCCCATTGACGCCTACAGCGTGCGCTATCAAATTGAGTATTTTTGGAGCGGCGGCCAAGGTGAGCACCAGTCGTCAGCGCTGCGCGACGTGTTTCGCAAAAACGGCAAGAGCAAGATTGAATTTGTCGACGCCGACGGCGCGGTCGAGCGCCATGTGTTGTACGACGCCGACGCCGTTTACACGTGGTATCCCGGCGACAGCGTCTACAAGACCGCCAACAGCCCCGTCAGTGTCGAGGACATGATTCAAGTGCCCTGTTACTGGGAGCTGTCGCTGTCTGACGACGACATCAAGCTGGCCGAACGCCGAGAGGAAAACGGCCGCGAGTTTATCTACTTTGAATTTGTCGACGCCACCATGGGCTATACGCACAAATACTGGCTGTCGACCGACTTTAATCTGCTGGAGCGTGCCGAAATGTACAAGGGCGACACCAAGGTTTACCAAATGAGCGTGGTGGGCACGCCGTCGGCCGAGGTGCCCGGAGGCGAGCACTTCGAGCTGCCGCAGTGATTATGGCCGGAAATGCCCGAACAGCCGCACTACGAGCCCTGACGGAGCAACGCCGTCAGGGCGTTTGGCTTGCCACGGCGCTGGACAAGGCGCTGGATGGGCTGGACGCGCGCGACGCGGCGCTGGCCACCTGGCTGTGCAACGGCGTGGAGCAGCATAAGCGGCTGCTCGACTTTTTTGTGCAGTCGAAATCGAGCCTGCCGCTGTCCAAGGTGCAGCCGCAGGTGCTGGACAGCTTGCGGCTGGCGGTCTACCAGCTGTGGGCGTCCGATTCCATTCCCGTCTCGGCGGCGGTGAACGAGGCGGTCAAGCAGATTAAGAAAAGCGCGGGGCCGCGTGCCGCAGGGTACGCCAACGCGCTGCTGCGCGCGCTGGCCAACAGCGACTGGGCGCTGCCTCCGCGCGAGCCGTTTGACAGCTTTCTGGCCGTGCGCTACAGCCTGCCCGACTGGCTGGCGGCGCGCTTTGTCGCGCAGCTGGGTGAGCCGGAGGCCGAGGCGCTGTGTGCGTGCATGAACACGCCGCCGCCCGTGACACTGAATTTCAACCCCCACCGCACCGACAAAGAAGCGCTGCGCGCTGCGCTGGTCGACATGGGACTGGAGCCGCGCGACCACGCGCTGTGGCCGCACTGCATTCAACTGGCCGGTGCCGCACGGCTCGACGACATTCCACAGTGGCGGTCGGGCGAGGTGTGGGTGGCTGATCCGGCGGCGTCGCTGGCGGTGGCCGCCGCGCAGCCGCAGCCGGGCATGGTGGTGCTGGACGCCTGTGCCGCGCCCGGCGGCAAGACGCTGGCCTGCGCCGCGCACCTGAACGGGCAGGGGAGCATCACAGCCTGTGACATTGCGCCGCGCCGTGTCGACGACCTCAAGGTTGCCGTCGCACGCGCCGGCTACGCTCATGTCGACGTGCAGACGCGCGACGCCGGTGTCTTTGAGCCGGCGTGGCAAGACGCCTTTGATTTGGTCATCGCCGACTTACCCTGCTCTGGGTTGGGTGTGCTGGCCAAAAAGCCGGATATCCGCAACCGCACCGAGGCCGAAATAGCCCATCTGCCGGCGCTGCAGCTGTCGCTTTTAGACAATCTCTGCCGCTACGTCAAGCCGGGCGGACGGCTGCTGTACATCACCTGTACGCTGCTTGTCGAGGAAAACGAGGGCGTGGCCGACGCCTTTTCGCAGACGCACGATGACTATTCACGGCTGGCATGGAACACACTATGGCCGCATAGACATCAAACGGACGGGTTTTTCTACGCGCTGTGGGAGAAAAAGCAATGAGCGCCGCGCTGTCCATGACGCCCGAGGCGTGGCAGACGTGGATGAAGCAGGCGGGTCAGCCGGCGTTTCGCGCCGGACAGGTCTTCGGCTGGCTGCACAAGGGTGTTGACTTTGCCGAGATGAGCAATCTGCCCAAGGCGCTGCGCGACGCGCTGGCCGCCGAGTTTGGCGCTGTCTTTCCGCAGCTGAGTCAAAAGCAGGTGTCGTCCGACGGCACGGTCAAGTACCTGTGGCGCATGGCTGACGGCCAGTGCGTTGAGAGCGTGGCCATGCGCTATAAATATGGCGTGTCGGCCTGCCTGTCGTCGCAGGTGGGTTGCCGCATGGGCTGCGCTTTTTGTGCCACGGCCAAAAACGGGCTGACGCGCGACCTGACGGCGGGCGAGATACTGGGTCAGCTGCTGGCCATGGGGCGCGAGGGCGGCCAAATGCCGGTCAAGCTGGTGCTGATGGGTATGGGCGAGCCGTTGGACAACGTCGACAACGTGCTGGCTTTTTTGCAGCTGGCGCACGAGCCGCGCGGCCTGAACATGAGCTATCGCCACATGTCGCTGTCGACCTGCGGGCTGGAAAAAGGGCTGCAAAGGCTGCTGGAAAGCAAGCTGCCGCTGACGCTGTCGGTGTCGCTGCACGCGCCCGACGACGAGACGCGCAGCGCCATTATGCCCAGCAACCGCGCGTTGGGCGTTGACAAATTGATAAATTATATTAAAATGTATTCAGAGGAAACGGGTCGCCGGGTCACGGTCGAATATGTTATGATACAGGGTGTGACCGATTTCGACAGTCAGGCCGACCGTCTGGCGGCGTTCTTCCGGCACACACCCATCCATGTGAACTTAATTGCGCTCAACACCGTTGAGGGCTCGGACTTACGGCCCACAGAGCGCCGGTCGATCGAGGCGTTTGCCGCGCGGCTGGCGGCCAAGGGCGTGAACACTACCGTGCGGCGCACATTGGGCGACGACATCGACGCCGCGTGCGGCCAACTGCGAGCCAAATCTATCCAAGGGAAGGATGACGACCCATGTTGATCTGGGGCGCTACCGACAAAGGCAAGTCGCGTGCCGGCAACCAAGACGCCTACCAAATTATACGCAACGAGGACGATACCGGTCTGTGCGTCGTTTGTGACGGCATGGGCGGCGCGCGCGCCGGCGACGTGGCCAGCAAGGTGGCCTGCGAGACCTTTTGTGATGAAATCAAGCGTCGTACCAAGCACAACATGAGCATCGCCAGCATGCGCAGCGCCATGATCGGCGCCGGCGAGATTGCCAACCGCGTTGTCTTTCAAATGTCCAATACCAACGCCGAGTACAGCGGCATGGGCACCACGCTGGTGGCGGCTATGATAAGTGGTGACGAGGTGCTGGTTATGAACATCGGCGACAGCCGCGCCTATCTGCTGACCAACAATAAATTGAGCCGCATCACGCGCGACCACTCGCTGGCCGAGGACATGCTGCTGAGCGGCGGGCTGACGCCCGAGCAGGCGCGCAACTACCCCGGCAAGAACCTCATTACCCGCGCGCTGGGCACCGAAATGACCATTGAGGGCGACTTCTATCCGCTGAAAATGCTGCCGGGCGACTGCCTGCTGCTGTGCACTGACGGCCTTAGCAATATGCTTGAGGACGCTGATATAGAACGCGTACTGACCGAGAACGTCGACTTGGGCTCCTGCTGTGACAAGCTGGTCGACTTCGCCAACGAACGCGGCGGGCTGGACAACATCACCGTTGCGCTGATTGCCTTTTAGGGGGTTTGACTATGGATCGTATGAATGATCGCTATATCGGGCGACTGCTGGACAACCGGTACGAAATACAGGAGCTGGTGGGCATAGGCGGCATGGCCTATGTCTATAAGGCGTTGTGCCACCGGCTTAACCGCATTGTGGCCGTTAAGATACTTAAAGACGAGTTTGTCAGCGACGAGGATTTCCGCCGTCGCTTCCACGCCGAGAGCCAGGCCGTGGCGCAGCTGTCGCACCCCAACATTGTGTCGGCCTACGACGTCAGCAAGTCGGACGAGTGTGAGTACATTGTCATGGAGTACATCGACGGCATGACGCTAAAGCAGTATATGCAGCGCAAGGGACCGTTGCCGTGGCGCGAGGCGCTGCACTACGTCATTCAAATTGTCAAGGCGCTCAACCACGCCCATTCACGCGGCGTTATTCACCGCGACATCAAGCCGCAGAACATCATGCTGCTGCGCGACGGCAGCATCAAGGTGGCCGACTTCGGCATTGCGCGTTTTGCCTCGACGCAGAACACGCTGACCAAGGAGGCGCTGGGCAGCGTTCACTACATCTCGCCCGAGCAGGCGCGCGGCAGCCAGATTGACGTGCGCAGTGACATCTACTCGACCGGCGTCGTCATGTACGAGATGCTGACCGGTCGGCTGCCCTACGAGGGCGATTCGCCCGTGTCGGTGGCCATTCAGCACATCAACTCCATGCCCTTGACGCCGCGCGACATCAACCCCGACATCCCCGAGGCGCTGGAGGCCATCACCATGAAGGCCATGGCGCCCAACATCAACAACCGCTTTGTCGACACCGAGGATATGCTCTACGATTTGGAGGAGTTTCGCAAGAACCCCAACATCGTGTTCCACTATCATCAGGAGCCGGCCGCTGTGGCCGCGCGCCCTGCCGAGCCGACACAGGCCATGGCGCCGGTGCATTTTGTGCCGTCGCCCGAGGCTGTTGACGCCGCCAATGGCGTCGGCGCGCCCGCCGCGCCGCTGATGGCCGAGCTTAACAACGAGGAGCCGAGCATTCGCGACATGATGGTTAAGCGCAAGACCGCCACCGCGGCTGGCGGCAAAAAGAAGAAGAAACGCCACAACTACACCTTTACGCTGGGCGCGCTGGCCGTGCTCATCCTCGTCGGCGGTCTGGCCGCGCTGTTCTTCGTCATTATGAACGGCATGGGCGGCGGCGAAGACAACAACGAGGCCACCGTGCCGATGCTGGTGGGCGAGCTGGCGACCACGGTGCTCAGCGACACCAAGTATGAGTTTGAAATCAGCGCCGAAAACCCCGTTTACAGCAACGAGTATGACACCGGCTTTATCGTCGACCAGAACCCCAAGGCCGACACCAAGGCGATCAAGGGGAGCACCATCACGATCGTTGTCTGCCTTGGGCCGCTGCCGCTCACACTGCCCGACTACAAGGGCGAGACCGAGGTTGATGTGCTTGAAAAGCTGCGCGCATTGCAGCTGGAGGTCGAGACGGTTGAGGAGTACTTCGACGACGTCGAGCCCGGTCTTGTCGGCGGCACCATGCCCGCCGCCGGCGCCAAGCTCAAGGACTTGAAATCGATTACTGTGAAAATCAGCAAGGGCGGCGCGCCGGTTACCGTGCCCGACCTGAAGAATAAATCCAAGGCCAACGCCAAGACCGCGCTGGAGGAGGTCGGGCTAGTGCTGGGCGCTGTCACCTTTGACGCCGGCGACGGCGAGGTGAGGAACGGCAACGTGCTGCGCCAGTCGATTGCCGCCGACCAGCAGGCGCCTAAGGGTACGGCCGTCGACATTGTTGTCGTCGACACGAGTCTGGACGAGTCGACCGTGATAGTGCCCAACCTGCTGGGCATGGACATCAACGACGTCAAGAATAACAGCGAGATTACCGACAATTTCAAAATTGAGATTAAAGAGACGCGCGAGTACAGCGACACCATTGACAACAACGGCGTCATCAAGCAGTCGCCCAAGGCCAACAACAAGGCCGACAAGGGCTCGACCATCACCGTTACACTCAGCAAGGGCGCCAAGCCCGGCCCGATGCCCAACGTCAAGGGCAAGTCGATTAACGACGCCACCGACGCGCTGGAGGCGCTGGGGTTGACCGTCAGCAGCAGCAAGCGCGAGGAGTACTCGACCAGCGTTGAGGTCGGCAAGGTTATCGGTACCGACCCGGCCGCCGGCGATCCGCAGCCCGAGGACGGGCTGGTCAAGCTGATTGTCAGCCTGGGTCCCGAGGCCACCGCTACGCCGCCGCCGACGCAGGCGCCGACCCCGTCGCCTGTCGCCACGACACCGCCGCCGACGGCGTATGAGAACATCAAGGTCATGCTGCCCACCGACGTCACCGGTTCGGTGCGCTGCCGTGTCTATCAAAACGTCACACTTATCTACGACAAGACGCACGATGTGGCCGACGGCTCGTTTAAGTTCAGCACCAACGGCTATGCCAACGACGTCATCAAGGTCATGTTTGGCGAGGTCGTCGCCTACACCACCACGCTGGGCGCGCTCGGCAGCTGATGACTGTTCAAGGATTGATTGTAAAGGGCGTCGGCGGTCTGTACACGGTGCGGACTGCCGACGGCCACTGCCTAACCTGCCGTTTGCGCGGCAGGTTTCGCTTTGACGGCCGAACACCCATGGTGGGCGACCGCGTGATTTGCACCGACGACGAGGGCGGCCGCATCGACGAGCTGCTTGAGCGCGTCAACAGCCTGGTTCGGCCGCCGCTGGCCAACCTCGACACGCTGCTGCTGGTGCTGTCACAGGCGCCGCCGCGCAGCGACCCGGCCATGGTCGACGCGCTGACCGTGGCCGCCGAGCACAACGAGGTGCGCGTTGTCATTGCCGTAAACAAGACCGATTTGGCCGACGGCAGCGTGTGGCAGCGGCGCTTTGCCGCCACCGGCTACCCCGTGTTTTGCGTCAGCGCCGCCACCGGCGAGGGCGTCGACGCGCTGCGCGACGCGCTCAAGGGCCAGACCGTCGCGTTGGCCGGTCATTCCGGCGTCGGCAAGTCGAGCCTGATGAACGCCGTGTTTCCGTCGCTGGCGCTGCAAACGGGCGAAATCAGCGCCCGTAACCGGCTGGGGCGCCACACCACGCGCCACGTCGAGCTGCTGGCGTGTGACGGCTGCTACGTTGCCGACACGCCCGGCTTCAGCGTCTTTGACGCCAGCGGCGCTGAACAGATGACGCGCGAACAGCTGGCGCACTGCTTTCCCGAATTTCGCGACTGGCTAACCGGCTGCCGCTGGCGCGACTGTCGCCACGAGAAGGACGACGAATGCGCTGTGCTGCAAGCGCTCGCCGACGGCAAAATCAATGCGGAGCGCCATGCCAGCTATGTGCAAATGGCGGCAAAATGCAAGCGCTAGCCGCAGACGGTGGTCAAAATTTCCAGCTGCGACGCGCACGATTCAGCACTTTTACACAGATAATATTGATGCAAACCCACCATCGTTAAGCATTGTGTCGATTGACGAAAAAGGGCGCGGCGCGTATTATGGAGTATATTCACCCCGTGCGAGGGTTTGAGAAAAATAACCGCCTTGAAGGAGGAGTACCACATGTACGCCAAGGAGTTTACCATCAACAATTCCGTTGGGCTACACGCGCGTCCCGCCACATTCTTCATTCAGAAAGCCAACGAGTACAAGTCGAGCATCAACGTTGAGAAGGACGAGCGCAACGTCAACGCCAAGAGCCTGCTGGGCGTGCTGTCGCTGGGCATTGTGCGCGGCACCGAAATTCGCATCACCGCCAACGGTCCCGATGAAGAAGAGGCTGTCAACGCGCTCGGCGAAATGATCGAGTCCGATTTCGCCGAGTAAAAGCGTCACGCACAACTGAATATTGCAAATAGTTTACAGATAATGGATTTTCGGTTTTGCCGATTGCTCCGTTGTCTGTTTTCTGTTACAATGGCATAACTGAGCCGCAGAGACGGAGGTGTGCGCGTGCCGGTCGATCTCAAGCACAAGGCGCTGGCGCTGCCGCAGCAGCCGGGCGTCTACCTGATGAAAAACGACAAGGGCGTCGTCATTTACGTCGGCAAGGCCAAGCAGCTGAAAAGCCGCGTCAGCCAGTATTTTCAAGACCACGCGTCGCACACGGCCAAGACGCGGCGCATGGTGGCAGCCATCGACGACTTTGACGTTATAATCGCCGACACCGAGACCGAGGCCATTGTGCTCGAGTGCTCGCTGATACGCCAGTACCAGCCCAAGTACAACATCATGCTCAAGCGCAGCAAGGGCTATCCCTTTATCAAGGTGCCGGTCAAGGAGGACTATCCGCGGCTGTCATTGTCGACCGGCTGGCACAAGGACGGCTGCAAATACTACGGCCCGTACGGCGCCAGTCATAGCTCAAAATTGGTGCTGCAGCGGCTGTCGCAGGCGCTGAAGCTGCCCAACTGCGAGCGCATGTTTCCGCGCGACATCGGCAAGCAGCGGCCCTGCCTCAACTACCAGATGAAGCGCTGCGTCGGCGTCTGCACCGGCAAGGTCAGCGTCGAGCAGTACCACGCCATCATCCGCGACGCCACGCTGATTATGGAGGGCAAGTACACGCAGGTCGCCACCGCGCTGCAGGATGAGATGGAGCAGGCGGCCGAGGTGCTGGCCTTTGAAAAAGCGGCGCAGCTGCGCGACCGCTACAAGGCCGTTGTCACGCTGGGTCAGCGGCAGAAGGTGGTCAGTAGCAGCATGGCCGACCACGACGTGGTTGGCGTCGCCGAGCTGGCGGGCCGCTGCTGCATTGTCATTTTGCACTACGCCGACGGCGTGATTTTGGACAAGCACACCGAGCTGATAGAAGCGGCGCTGCACGGCGGCGTTGACGAGACGCTGACTGATTTTGTCACCCAGTTTTACGTGGCGCGCAACCACTGGCCGCACGAGATTTGCCTGTCGCACGACATCGACGACCGCGAGGTGCTGGCGCAGCTGCTGCGCGAAAAGGCGGGCCGCAAGGTGGAGCTGAGCGTGCCGCAGCGCGGCGACAAGCGGCTGCTGACCGAGCTGGCCGACAAAAACGCGCGCGAGCAGCTGGAATGGGTCATGTCCAACGAGGAAAAGTCGTCGCGTATGCTGCAATCGCTGCAAAAGGTGCTGGCGCTCAACGCGCCGCCGCGCCGCATTGAGGCGTGCGACATCTCCAACACCGGCGACACCGGCGTGGTCGGCGCGATTACCGCCTTTGTCGACGCGCAGCCCAAGAAAAGCGACTACAAGCTGTACAAGGTCAAGGACGTCAGCGGGAAGGACGACTACCACTCGATGCAGGAGGTGCTGTCGCGGCGGCTCAAGCGACTCAAGGACAAGAGCGAGGGCTTTGCCGACGCGCCCGATTTGATACTCGTCGACGGCGGCAGCACGCACGCCGCCATGGCACAGCAGCTGGTAAAAGAGTGCGGGTTGGACATCGCCGTGTTCGGCATGGTCAAGGACGACCGTCACCGCACGCGCGCGCTGGCAGCGCCCGACGGCAACGAAATCGGGCTGGAGGCGACGGCGCATCTCTTTTCGTTTATCGCGCGCATTCAGGACGAGACGCACCGCTTTGCCATTCAATTTCACCGCAGTCAGCGCGGCAAGGCGAGCTACAGCTCGGTGCTGGACAAGATAGAGGGTGTCGGACCCGCGCGGCGCGCGGCGCTGCTGGCGCACTTTAAGAACATGAAGGCACTGCGCGCCGCGACGCTTGAACAGCTGTGCGTGGTGGTGCCCTATCCCATCGCGCAGCTGGTCTATGAGTTTTTTCAACAGCACATCGACGGCTGAACCGCCGTGATTTCAACAGAAAGCAGGTGTCTTTATGCGCGTGATTACCGGACAATGGCGCGGCCACAAGCTGGCCAGTTTGCCGGGCGATTCGACACGCCCCACCAGTGACCGCACAAAAGAGTCAATATTTAACATAATTCAGTTTGACATTGAGGGGCGAAAAGTGTTAGACTTGTTTTCGGGCAGCGGCCAGCTGGGCATTGAAGCGCTCAGCCGCGGCGCGGCCGACTGCGTGTT
The DNA here is from genome assembly GCA_031549605.1 of Oscillospiraceae bacterium. Classification (GTDB taxonomy): domain Bacteria; phylum Bacillota; class Clostridia; order Oscillospirales; family UBA929; genus WRAI01. The sequence goes on from JAVBPM010000043.1 coordinate 16,862, forward strand.
TGTCGACAGTAGCCGCACCGCCTGCGACATCGTTCGACAAAATCTGGACAAGGTACGGGCCGGTGAGCGCGCGCGCGTTGTCTGCAAGGACGCCATCGCTTTTTTACAGGGCTGCACCACGCCCTTTTCGTTGATTTTTCTCGACCCGCCGTACCACACCACGTTTATCCGCAAGGCGCTGGCGCTGATTGACGAGCGCGGCCTGCTGATGCCGGGCGGCTTGATTGTGTGCGAGAGCGCGACCGACGACGTTTGGATTGAACCCGACGCGCTGGCCGCCACACGCGCCATTTACCGCTACGGCAGGACGGCCGTGACGCTGTACGGCCGCGTCAGGGAGGACTAGCCATGAAAACGGCCATCTACGGCGGCAGCTTTGATCCCGTGCATTTTGGTCACATCGACCTCATGGTGCGCGCGTCGGCACTGGTCGACAAGCTGCTGGTGGCGGTGCTGGACGCGCCGAGCAAGACCGCTTTGTTTACCGCTGCGCAGCGCGTGGCGCTGCTGCAGCGCACGGTGGCCGAGCACAAGCTGACCAACGTCGAGGTCATTGCCAGCGACGGGCTGATGGCACAGCTGGCGCTTCAGCGCGGCGTGACGCTGCTGGTGCGCGGACTGCGTACCGGCGACGACTTTGCCCACGAGCTGCCGATGGCGACGCTCAACAAAACGCTCAATCCCGCGCTGGAGACGGTTTGGCTGCCGTCGACCCCGGCGCTGACGCACATCAGCAGCAGTTACATCAAGGAAATCGCCGGTTTCGGCGGTGACATATCGGCCTTCGCGCCCGACTACGTGTGTCAGGCCGTCGAGGCTCAAAGGAAAGGATGATTGGCATGGCGGGCAACACCGAAGATCTGCTGGACAAACTGAGTGATTTATTGCAAAAGGCGTTTTCACTGCCTTTTGGCGCCGACCGCTGCATTGTAGACCGCGACAAGGTGCTGGGGTTGATTGATGAAATCCGTAACGTAATGCCGCCCGAAATTGAGCAGGCGGTGCAGATTGTGCAGCGTGCCAACGACCTGACCAGCGACGCCAAGCGCGAGGCGGCGCTGATTCGCCGTCAGGCCGAGGAGCGCGCGCTGGCCATGGTCAACGAGAGCAAGATTGTGCTTGACGCCAAGGACAAGGCGCACGAAATCGAGGCCAAGGCGCTGCAGCGCGAGCACGACCTCAGGCGGCTGGCCAACGACTACGTCGAGGACACACTCAAGCGGCTGGATGAGACGATGACGCGCATTGTCACCGACCACGCCAACAGCTATCAGGAGTTGCAAAAAGTGCGTGCGCAGTTCCATCGTCAAGTGCGCGCCGATAGTCATGCCGACTGAACAACTGCATAGACGACGCCTGTCATCCCGTATATGGGGTGGCGGGCTTCTTTTTTTGCCCGCGCGACACAAGATGCAGTGACGGATGCAAAGTGGGGCGGGGTGGTTATTGTGCGAACATACGTTTTTAATTTCTGATTGTTTGACTTTTTATGGAAATCGACCTTCTAATCGACAAAATAATTCCATTTTTTCAAAAATAGTTCTTGCAATTTTGGGGTTGTGCGTGTATACTGAGTGTACCAAAGTGGGGCGAAGTGGTGGAGTTTTCCACCTGCACAAAACCAACGACGCCAAACGACTGCGGCGCAACGAGTACGGAAGGAGGACGGCCAACATGATAGGCAACGCAACGCACACCATCGACAGCAAGAGCCGTCTGTTCCTGCCGGTCAAGATGCGCGAGGAGTTGGGCGACAGCGTCTATTTGGTCAAGGGACTCGACAACTGCATCAGCGTCATGTCCGTGGAAAAGTGGCGCAGCTACGAGCTCAAGCTCAAGTCGCAGTCCGACTCACGCGCGCGCGCCATTCAGCGCGTCATCTGCTCCAGCGCCGCGCGCTGCGACGTTGACGCACAAGGTCGCATCGTGCTGCCGCAGAAGCTGCGCGAATACGCCGGTCTTGAGAACGACGCCACGATAGTCGGCGTCATTGACCACGCCGAGCTGTGGAACCCCGGACGCTGGAGCGGCTACGAAAACGAGTTTACCGCCGACGATTTGGCCGACGCCATGGAGCTGTTCGATGTCTGAGTCGGCGCACACACCGGTGCTGCTACAGCAATGCCTCGACGCACTGGCCATTCAGCCCCACGGCGTTTACCTTGACGCCACCTTCGGGCGCGGCGGACACAGTCGTGAAATTGCGAAACGGCTGACGAACGGCCGCCTGTACGCCATTGACCGCGACCCCGAGGCCGTTGCCTTTGCCCGACGCGAGCTGCCCGCTGTCACGGTGTTGCAGGGCAACTTCAGCGACATGACGGCGCTGCTAAAGCAGGCCGATGTGACAGCGGTAGACGGCATTTTGTTTGACCTCGGCGTGTCGTCGCCGCAGATAGACAACGCCGAGCGCGGCTTTTCCTATCGCTACGACGCGCCGCTTGATATGCGCATGGACACCACCCAGAGCCTGACGGCACGCGACATTGTCAACGACTGGCCGCAGGGCGAGATCAAGCGCATTTTGCGCGACTACGGCGAGGAGCGCTACGCCGACGGCATTGCCCGTGTCATTGTCAACGCGCGGCAGCAGACGCCCATTGAAACGACCGGCCAGCTGTTGCAGCTGATTAAACAGGGCATGCCGGTGCGCGCCCAGTATGACGGCCATCCGGCCATGCGCTCGTTTCAGGCGCTGCGCATTGCCGTCAACGACGAGCTGAGCGCCGTCGAGTCGGCGCTGGCACAGACGGTGCCGCTGCTCAAGCCCAACGGGCGGCTGGCGGTCATCAGCTTTCACTCGCTGGAGGACCGCATTGTCAAGCGCTTTATGGCCGAGCAGGCCACCGGCTGCATCTGTCCGCCGCGACTGCCGGTGTGCGTGTGCCAGCACAAGCCGTCGCTGCGTATCGTGAGCCGAAAGCCGATTGTGGCAGATGAAGAAGAAAACCAAGATAACCCGCGTGCCCACAGCGCCAAGCTGCGCGTGGCCGAACGGATATAGCCCACCCACCGCGAAAGGATGAGAACCGTGGAAAAGAAAAATGTAGCCGTTGATTATTCGCGCTTCGAGCGCCGCCAGAAAGCGGTTGAGCCCGAGGTGCCCTTAGAGCTGGTTGAACAGCCGCGCCGCCGCGTGGTGCATGTGCGCACCAAGCTGCCCTATAAGGCGCTGCTGACGCTGGCACTGGCCGCCGTGTCTATGATTGCCGTTATCATCAGCTACAACAGCGTGTGGACGGCCAACGCCGTCAACGCCCAGCTCGACCGCGATTATCAGCAGCTCAAGGCCGAGGAGCAGCAGCTGATGCAGCAGGAGGTGGGCAACCTCAGCCTGCGTGAGATTGAACAGCAGGCGCGCACCGAGTACAACATGAACACGCCGACACAGGACCAAATTGTCTACATCTCGATGAACGGCACCGACAGCGCCGAGGTCTACCACCAGGAGGGCTTCCTTGAGCGCGTCGGCAACTGGATTGCCGACCTGTTCTAGCCTCGGGGTACTACGGCGGATAACGCGTGAATACCATAGGATAGGTTGGCAGCGCCGTGCGCCGACCTATCTTTTGTCTTTCCTTTGTGCTATACTATTAAATTGAGGTGATTTAGACCATGCAGGCCAACAACGCCAATAAAATGAAGCGGCTGATTGACGGACGGGTCAAGTTCGTCGGGCTGCTGTTCGGTGTGCTGCTGTTTATCTGGCCCATTGTCAAGCTGTATCAGATCCAGATTGTCCAGCATGACTTTTACACCCGAAAGGCCGAGGAGCAGCAGACGGGTGACACCAAAATCACCGCCAAGCGCGGCACGATTTACGACCGCAACGGCGAGACGCTGGCGCAGAGCATTGACGTCGACACCGTGGTCATCAACCCCAAGCAAATCCACAGCGAACAGGAGCGCGAGCTGCTGGCGCGTGGGTTGTCTGACATTTTGGGCGTTGACTACGACGACGTAATCACCAAAAGCAAGAAAAATTCGGGCAACGAGTACATCAAGCGCAAGATTGACGCCGAGACCAAAAACAAGGTGCTGGCGTTCAAAAAAGAACACAAAATCGAGTGTCTCAACACCGTGCCCGATACGCTGCGCGTCTATCGCTACAACAACTTCGCGTCGCACGTCCTCGGCTTTGTCGGCACCGACAACAACGGCCTGATGGGCATCGAGATGCTGTACGACGACGTGCTGACCGGCACGGCGGGCAAGATTGTCACCGCGCGCGACGCCTCGGGCAAAACCGTGCCCTTTCAGTATGAGAAATACTACGACGCCAAGGACGGCGCCAACGTCGTTTTAACCATCGACGCGACAATCCAGCACTTTTTGGAAAAGGCGCTGGAGCAGGCGGTGGTCGACAACGACGTGCATCAGCGCGCGCAGGGCATTGTCTACGACGTTACGACCGGCGAGGTGCTGGCCATGGCGACCAAGGGCGACTTTGACCTCAACAAGCCCTTTGAGCTGACCGACCAGAGTGTTATCGACAAGCTGGACGCACTCGACGGTGACGCGCGCACCGACGCGCTGATTAAAGCCCGCGAGGCCATGTGGCGCAACAAGTCGGTCAACGATACCTACGAGCCGGGCTCGGTGTTCAAGATTATTACCACCGCCATCGGGCTGGACACCGGCGCGGTAAAAGAAACCGACGAGTTTGACTGCAAGGGCAGCCTTATGATTGCCAACTACGATAAGCCCATCGGCTGCTGGAAAACGGCCGGACACGGCCACGAGACTTTTGTACAGGGCGTGCAAAACTCCTGCAACCCCGTTTTTATGCTGACCGGCCAGCGCATCGGCGGCGACAAGTTCTATGAGTACATGGAGGCCTTCGGGCTGATGGATAAGACCGGCATCGACCTGCAGGGCGAGTCGGGCAGCATCACGGTCAGCAAGCAGGTGATTCAACGGCCGCTCGAGCTGTCGATTTCGGCGTTTGGTCAGACCAATAAGTTTACGCCCATTCAGATGATGGCCGCCATCGGCGCGGTCGCCAACGGCGGCAAGCTGATGAAGCCGCACATCGTCAAAGAGACGCGTGGCGCCGACGGGCAGCTGATTGAGGAGTTTGCGCCGCAGATGGTGCGGCAGGTCATCAGCGAGGAGACTGCCAAGCGCACCTGCGAGATATTAGAGACCGTTGTCACCGTGGGCACGGGCAAAAACGCATACATCAAGGGCTTCCACGTCGCAGGCAAGACGGGTACGTCGGAAAAGACCGACCTGCGCGGCCCCGACGGTCAGCTGTTGAAAAACAGCGGCAAGTATGTCGTGTCGTTTCTGGCGTTTGCGCCGGCCGACAACCCGCGCATTGCCGTGCTGATTACGCTCGACGAACCCGAGCCGCCGGGCGCCTTTAACCTGCGAACCGGCGGGCGCATGGCCGCGCCCGTGGCGCGACAGGTGCTGGAGGACACGCTGCCCTATCTGGGCATCGAGCGCGAGTACAGTGAGGACGATTTGGTCGGACTCAACATCAACGTGCCCAACCTCAAGGAGCTGACGCTCAACGAGGCCAAGGCCGAGCTGGACAAGAAAAAGCTGAAGTACCGCATCGTCGGCGACGCCGACAAGGTGACCGACCAGATACCGGCCGCCGGTGCGCTGGTGCCCAACACCGCCGAGGTCATTCTCTACATGGGTGAGGAGAAGCCGACCGCACTGGTCAAGGTGCCCGATCTTGTGGGCATGACGCTGGAGGAGGCCAATGCCGCGCTGTCCGAGGTCAATCTCTACCTGCGGCCAGAGGGCACGGTGGGTGTGGCCGGCAGCAAGATCGTAGCCGACAAGCAGTCGGTGGCCAAACAAACCGAGGTCGAGGAAGGCACGGTCATCCAAGTCGACTTTATTGATGAAAATGCGATGCATTAAACTAAGCGCTGAGCCGCCCGTGCGCATAAAAACGCTTGCGTTTTTATGTGCCGAGCGCAGACCTGCACGCCGGCGCGGAGCGGCGACGGGCAGGGCGGAGGGAGAGGGCGCAGCGAAGCGTGCCACCACCACTAAGCGCTGAGCCGCCCGTGCACATAAAAACGCTTGCGTTTTTATGTGCCGAGCGCAGACCTGACAGAGTTTCCCGCAGGAAACGCCGTCAGGGCGGAGGGAGAGGGCGCAGCGAAGCGTGCCACCGCTAAGCGCTGAGCCGGCCGTGCGCAGAAAAACGCGCCACCACTAGAGAAGGGTAAAAGGGGAATGCTGTCCATGCACATCAGCCAGCTGCTTGTCGGCGTTGAGCCGCTGAATACGCCACCCGACGTCTGTGTTGACGCCATTACCGACGACTCGCGCTGCGCGGGGCCGGGCACACTCTTTTTTGCCATCGTCGGCACGCAGAGCGACGGGCACAACTACATCAGCTCCGCGCTGGCCAACGGCTGCGCCGTGGTCGTCAGCCAACGACCCGTTGACGGCCCGCACATTCTTGTCGCCGACAGCCGCAAAGCCATGGCGCAGATAGCCGCCAACTTCTACGGCCGGCCGGGCGAGCAGCTGACGCTGCTTTGCGTGACCGGCACCAACGGCAAGACCTCGGTCGCCACGCTGACCGCGCAGCTGCTGACGCAGCTGACCGGCGTGCCGTGCGGCCGCATCGGCACCTACGGCAACTGGGTGGGCGGCGTCTTTGAGCCGGCCGAGCACACCACGCCCGGAGCCATTGAACTGCAACACCTGCTGCGTCGCATGGTTGACGTCGGCTGCACCCACTGCGTGATGGAGGCGTCCAGCCACGCCGTTGACCAGCAGCGCATCGGCGCGCTGAACTACAAGGCGGGCGCGTTTACCAACCTGACGCAGGATCATCTCGATTATCACGGCACGATGGAGGCCTACTACTGCGCCAAGCGCGCGTTGTTTGACGTCTGCGAGCTGGCTATCGTCAACATCGACGACAGCTACGGCGCGCGGTTGTATAACGAGCTGACAGGGCCGAAACAGTCGGTGTCGTGCGACAGTCCCGCCGACTGGCGTGCCGAAGACCTGTCGCTGACCGACTGCGGCGTTGGCTTTACGCTGGCCATTGACGGCGCAAAGCAGCGCGTACAATGGCACACACCCGGGCGATTCTCGGTGTACAACGCGCTGACGGCTTTAGCGCTGGTCGCCGCCGCCGGCTGCGACAGCCAACAGGCAGCCGACGCGCTGGCGTGCCTGCCACCGGTCGAAGGGCGCATGGAGCGCGTGGCGCTCGACGGCGCACCGTTTAGCGTCATCGTCGACTTTGGCCACACGCCCGACGCCATGCGCAACGCCTTGACCGCGGCGCGCGGCTTCACGCAGGGTCGGCTGTTTGTGCTGTTTGGCTGCGGCGGTGACCGCGACCGCGACAAGCGCCCGCAGATGGGCGCGCTGGCCGTCGGGCTGGCCGACCGTGTGTTTGTCACCAGCGACAACGTGCGCAGCGAGGACCCGCAAGCCATTATCAACGACATTGTCGCCGGTATCGACGATTTGTCGCGCGTCGGCGTGTACGTTGACCGCAACGAGGCCATTGATGCGGCGCTGCGCCAGCTTAACGCCGGCGACGTGCTGATTACGCTGGGCAAGGGCGCGGAGTATTTTATGGAGTGTCAAGGCCAACGGGTTGCCTATGATGAGCGGCGTGCCATCGCCGAGAGTTGGGAGAGAGTGCGAAATGGTTAATATGCTGCTGGCGTTTGTCGTCGCCTTCGGCGTCAGTGCGCTGTCGGGGCTGTTTATTATCCCCATGCTGCGCAAGTTTAAGATGAAGCAAATGATTCTTGAGGTCGGCCCCAAGTGGCACATGAGCAAGCAGGGCACGCCCATGATGGGCGGGCTGATGTTTATTCTCGGCACCGGCGTGGCCTGCACGGTCTTCGGCCTGATGTCGGGACGCCGCGAGTGGCTGTATATCTTTGTCTACGCCGCGCTGAACGCCGTGATTGGCCTGCTGGACGACATCGCCAAGGTCAAGCGCAAGGCCAATAAGGGGCTGTCCGTGCTGCAAAAGCTCTTTTTGCAGCTGGCCTTTTCGTCGGCCTACATCGCCGTGCTGCACCAATACGCCGGTCTGACCACGGGGCTGAAGCTGCCTTTTTTCGGCACCTCGATTGAGCTGCCGTGGATTGTCTTTCTCATCCTCGGCGTGCTGTACAACACCTTTATCATCAACGCCGTCAACCTGACCGACGGCATCGACGGGCTGTGCACCGGCACGACGCTGCCCATTGCCGCGCTGTTTGCCGTGGTGGCCATGGCCGACCGCGTGCCCGAGCTGGGCATTTACCCGGCCGCGCTGCTGGGCGGGTTGCTCGGCTTTTTGGTCTACAACTTTCATCCCGCCAAGGTCTTTATGGGCGACACCGGCTCGCTGTTTATCGGCGGCTCGGTGGTCGGCATGGCCTACGCCTTTGACTGGCCGCTGGTGCTGCTGATTTGCGCGCTGTTCTTTATCCTTGAGGCGGTGTCGGTGGTGTTGCAGGTCGGCTACTTCAAGCTGACGCACGGCAAGCGCATCTTTAAAATGACGCCGATTCACCACCACTTTGAAATGAGCGGCTGGAGCGAAATCAAGCTGTTTACCGTTTTTACCGTGGGCACGGGGCTGCTCTGTCTGCTGGCGTTTTTCGGCATTAACTGAACGGGGAGTGATACGCAGTGCAAAAGGCCGGAACCTTACGCGAAAGAGAGTCAACGCCCGAGTTTGAAACGACGTTTTACGGGCATATTGACCTGCCGTTTTTGCTGCTGATGCTGTCTATTTCGGTCATCGGCTTGATTATGATGTTCTCGTCGTCCTACGCCTCGGCGGTGCAGAACGATTTGCCGCCGACCTATTACCTCATGCGGCAGGGCGGCTTTTTCCTGTTTGGTTTGCTGGCCATGTGGCTGCTGACCATGCTCAACTACCAGGTGTACAAAGTCTTGGCGCCCGTCATCTTCTTCGGCACGGCCATCTTGCTGGCGCTGGTGCTGGTGGCCGGCGAGAAGCGCAACGGCGCGCGCCGCTGGTTCAAAATCGGCTTTGAGTTCCAGCCGTCCGAGCTGGCCAAGCTGGCCATTGTCATTGTGTTTGCCACCATGATTGTCGTGCTGGGCCGGCGCATGGAGCAGTTTAAGTACGGCGTGCTGCCGTTTGGCATTGTGTTGATGACCTTCTGCGGCCTGGTGCTGCTGGAGCCGCACTTGTCGGGCGCGATTATCATCGGCGTGGTCGGCATGGTCATGATGTTTGTCGGCGGCGTTAAAAAGCGCTATTTTGCCTTTTTGTTTGCCTTGGGCGCGTTGGCGGGCGTGCTGGCGTGGAAGTTCATGCCGCACGTTCAGCGGCGCATTGCCGTGTGGCACAACCCCTTTGCCGACGCGCAGGGCGACGGCTACCAGCCCATTCAGTCGCTGCTGGCCATCGGGCCGGGCGGGCTGTTCGGTCTGGGACTGGGGCAGAGCCGCCAGAAATTCTCCAGCCTGCCCGAGCGCCACAACGACTATATCTTCTCGGTTGTCTGCGAGGAGATTGGTTTTATCGGCGCCATGCTGATTATCGTTTTGTTCGTCATGCTGATTGCGCGCGGCTACTGGATTGCGCTGCAAACGCGCGACCGCTTCGGCTCGCTGCTGGTGTGCGGCATTATGACGCTGCTGGCCACGCAGACGGCGCTTAACATCGGCGTGGTGACCAACCTGTTGCCGGCCACCGGTGTCAGTATGCCCTTCTTCAGCTACGGCGGCACGGCGCTGCTCATTCAGCTGGCTGAGATGGGCATTGTGCTGAATATCTCCAAGTTTATTCCGGCCAAGAAAGCGGGGTAGCGCGTATGCGAATACTGTTTGCCTGTGGCGGCACGGGCGGTCACATCAATCCCGCCATCGCGCTGGCCAAGATGGTGCGCGAGCGCCGGCCGCGCAGCGGCATTCTCTTTGTCGGCGGCGACAAGGGCATGGAGAACCAGCTGGTGCCACGCGAGGGCTTTGAATTGAGAACCATTTCCAATCGCAGCTTTCAGCACAAACTGACGCCCAAGGCGTTGGTTTGGAACGTTAAGACTGTCTTTCATATGGCGACCGTGCTCAAGCAGGCCAACGCCATTTTGGACGACTTCAAGCCCGACATCGTCGTCGGCACCGGCGGCTATGCCAGCTATCCCATCGTGCGCAGCGCCGCCAAACGCGGCATTCCGACCGCCATTCACGAGTCCAACGCCTTTCCCGGCTGGACCACGCGCGCACTGGCGGCCAAGGTTGACCGCATCATGGTCAGCTTTGACGACAGCGTCGGCCACTACAAGCGCAAGGACATCGTTGTGGTCACCGGCACGCCGGTGCGCGAGGACTTTATCTACGGCAAGCGCGACGAGGCCAAGGCGGCCATGAAGCTGGACGACCGGCCGGTTGTCGTTGTCTACTTCGGCTCGCTGGGCGCGCGCGAAATGAACAAAATGATGGTTGACTACATGGCGCTGCTGGCCAAGAGCGGCGCGTTTCAACTGGTGTACGCCACCGGCAGCTTTGGCGCTAAATGGATGCCCGAGCGCGTGGCCGAGCAGGGCATTGACCTGTCCGCCTGTCCGCACATTCGTATGCAGGAGTATATCTACAATATGCCCGAGGTCATGGCCGCCGCCGACATGATGATTGCTCGCAGCGGCGCGTCGACGCTGACCGAGATGATGGTGAGCGCCACGCCCGCCATTCTGGTGCCTTCGCCCAACGTCACGGGCAACCATCAGGAGCCAAACGCCCGCTCGGTGGAGACGCGCGGCGGTGCTGTCATGATTTTGGAAAAGGCGTGCAGTGGCCGGCTGCTCTACGACACCACCGTGCAGCTGCTAAGCGACCCGACGCGGCTGGAGCGTATGCGCTCGGCCATGAAGTCGATGGCCTACCTCGACGCCAACGAGCGTATTTACAAAACAATCACCGATTTGGCCGATTTTGGCACCGATTCGACGCAATAATCGCTCTTTCTTTTCACCGACGACGTCACCGCTTGCATAGGATGATGCGTAAATCGTAAGCGGAGGCGTGTGTATGAGTTACTTTCTGATCAACGGCGGGCGCAGGCTGTCGGGCGAGCTGACGGTGCACGGCGCGAAAAACAGCGTGCTGCCCATTTTGGCCGCGACATTGCTGGTTAAGGGCCACAGCGTCATTGAAAACTGCCCCGACCTGCACGATGTCAGCTGCACGGTTGCCATCCTGCGCCATCTCGGCTGCAAGGTGGAACGGCAGGGCGGTGCCATCGCCGTCGACGCGTCGACGCTGACGCGCACCGACATCCCCGATGCGCTGATGCGCGAAATGCGGTCGTCCATTGTCTTTCTCGGCGCGATACTCGGCCGCTGCGGCGTAGCCGACATGAGCGAGCCGGGCGGCTGCGAGCTGGGGCTGCGCCCCATTGACCTGCACCTGTCGGCCCTGCGCCAGCTGGGCGCTTTGATTACCACCGAGGGCGGTCGGCTGCACTGCGTGGCCGGCGCGCTGACCGGCAGCGACGTGACGCTGGCCTTTCCCAGTGTCGGCGCGACCGAGAACCTGCTGCTGGCCGCCTGTTGCGCGACCGGACGCACCACGCTGCGCAACGCCGCCTGTGAGCCCGAGATTGTGGATTTGTGCCACTTTCTCGCTGCCGCCGGTGTCGGTGTGCGCGGCGCCGGCACCCCGACCATTACCGTCGAGGGCGCTGTGACCCAATCGACCGTGCGGCACGGCATTATTGCCGACCGCATTGTGGCGGCCACCTACATGGCGGCTGTGGCGTCGGCCGGCGGGTCGGTTGCGCTCAAAGGCGTTGACCGCGAGGCGGTGGCCACGGCTATCGACGTGCTGGCGCGCGCCGGCTGCGAGGTTTCCAATGACGGCGCGCTGCTTGTCGTGACGAGGCACAAGCGCCTGACCGCCGCGCCGACGGTGCGCACCATGCCCTATCCCGGCTTTCCCACCGACGCGCAGCCGCCGGTTATGGCGGCGCTGGCCACGGCGGCGGGCACGACACTGTTTATCGAGACCATGTTTGAAAACCGCTACCGCCATGTCGCCGAGCTGGTGCGCATGGGCGCGACCATCAAGGTCGACGGGCGGGCCGCTGTTGTCTGCGGCGTGGAAAAGCTGCACGGCTGCAGCGTGCAAAGCGCCGACCTGCGCGGCGGCGCGGCACTGACCGTCGCGGCGCTGGGCGCAGAAGGCACGACGCGCGTATCCAACCTGCACTACGTCGACCGCGGCTATGACGCGCTGGAAACGGCGCTGGCGTCGGTCGGAGCCGATATAACCCGCGTCATCGACTGACGCGCGTGACCAAAGATACGAGGTGAAAGCTATGGCACTGTTTCGTTCTTACCGCCGGGCCGCGATTGGCAAGCGACCCGGCTTTGGGCTGTTTACGCGCATCCTGGTGGTGCTGATTGTGCTCGGCGCGCTGGCGCTGACGGCGGTGGTGTTTTTTCGCGTTAAGACCGTGGAGGTCACCGGCCTGCAGCACTACACGCCCGACCAGCTGATTGACGCGTCGGGCGTCAAGATTGACAGCTCGCTGCTGCTGACCAAGCGCGGCGCGACCGAGGACAAGCTGATGGCCGACTTTCCCTATCTGGAAAGCGTGTCGGTGTCCATCAAGCTGCCCGACAAGGTGTTGATTGAAGCGACCGAGTGCACGCCGGTGGCCTACATCGACGACGGCGGCAGACGCTGGGTCATCGACAGCCGCGGCAAGCTGCTCGACTGCCTGCCCACCACCGAAACGGCCGCCGGCTTTGCCGTCAAGGGCATCTCGCTCAAAGAGCCGGAGGTCAACACCTACTTCACCTCCATCGACGACGACATCATCACCAAGGAGAGCTACGACAGCGTCATCAAAGCGGCGCGCGACTACGACTTTTTTGCCGACATTGATTATGTCGACATGACGACAATAGCCGACATCCGTTTTGAGCTGGAAGGTCGCTTTTTGGTGCGGCTGGGGTTGGTCGACGGGCTGGACTACAAAATGCAGACGCTGACCGAAATGCTGAAAGACCTGAACGAGCGCAAGAGCAACATCCGGGGAACCATTGATTTGTCCGATTGTGTCGAAACGCGCTGTGGACGTTTTACCGAGGATCTTGGTTGACAGTTTTCTGAAAAATTATGGAAATGCGTGAAAAAGACTTGACGCTGACCTCGTTTTTCTGTAGAATTACAAAAGGATAAATCCAGATACATATTTCTCACCAAACGGGCTGCAGTTTGTACCAAAGATAGGAGTGCCATTATGCCTTTTGAATTTGACGTTGAAGAATCGAAAGTATGTAATATTAAAGTCATCGGTGTCGGCGGCGGCGGTAACAATGTTATCAACCGCATGATTAAGTCCAACATCAATGACGTCGATTACATCGCGGTCAACACCGACCGTCAGCAGCTGCGCTCGTTGCAGGCGACCACCAAAATCCAGAGCGGCTAAAAGCTGACGCAGGGTTTGGGCGCCGGCGCCAACCCCGAGATCGGCCGCAAGTCGGCCGAGGAGACGCGCGCCGAGCTGGCCTCCTGCCTGGAAAACACCGATATGCTCTTTATCACCGCCGGCATGGGCGGCGGCACCGGCACCGGCGCCGCGCCGATTATCGCCGACATTGCCCACGAAATGGGCATTTTGACTGTCGCCATTGTCACCAAGCCCTTTAAGTTTGAAGGCTCGGTGCGTATGGAGCAGGCCGAGCACGGCATTGAGGAGCTGTTCACCCGCGTTGACTCGCTGGTGGTCATTCCCAACGAAAATCTCAAGCTGGTCAGCGAGCAGAAAATCACACTGGCCAATGCCTTTGCCGTCGCCGACAACGTGCTGCTGCAAGCGGTGCAGAGCATTGCCATGCTCATCAAGGCGCGCGGCCTAATCAACGTCGACTTCTCCGACGTCAAGACCATTATGAAGGACGCCGGTTACGCTCACATGGCCGTTGGCTTTGGCAAGGGCGGCAACAAGGTTGAGGAGGCCAGTCGCATGGCCATCCAGAGCCCGCTGCTTGAGTCGTCGATTAACGGCGCCATGCGCGTGCTGGTCAATGTCACCAGCTCGTCCGACCTCAGCATGGAGGACACCGATTTGGCGCTCAGCATGGTGCGTGACGCCGCACATCCGCGCGCACTCATCATCCTCGGCGCGATTATCGACGACGAGATGGAGGACGAGCTGCAGCTGACGATTATCGCCACCGGCTTTGACAAAACGCCGCAGGCCACCATTTTGCCTGAGATTGACACCTACAGCCGCAACACCAAGAAAGAACCCGTCGCCACGCCGATGCCCAACTTTGACACGCCGGCCGCGCCGGTGCAGCAGCAACAGCAACCGGCTGCGCCCACTGTGGCCGCGCCCGCGCCGACGCGCGGTGACGACACCTTTACTCCGCCTTTTTTGAGCAACGCGCCCAAGCATCCGGCACCTGCCGTGCCGACGACGCATAGCTTTACGTCCGACCTCAAGGCCAACGAGGACGACGCCGACAAGTTTATCAAGGACATTATGAACGTCTTCGGCGGCCGCCGCGGCGACGATGAGTAAACAACTCGTCATTGGCTGTGACCACAGCGCGCGCGCGCTCAAGGCTGAGATTGCTCAGCTGTGCGAGGGCGAGGGCTGGCAGGTCAATGACATCGGCACGCACACCGACGCCTCGTGCGACTACCCGCTGATTGCCGAGCAGGCGGGTCGACTGGTGGCCAACGGCGACGCCGACTTGGGCATCTTGATTTGCGGCACCGGCATCGGCATGAGCATTGCCGCCAACAAAGTGCCCGGCATCCGCTGCTGCGTCTGCTCCGAGCCTTACTCGGCGGCGCTGTCGCGGCAGCACAACGACGCCAACATGCTGGCGTTCGGCGCGCGGGTTATCGGCAACGAGATGGCCAAGCTGATTGTGCGCACCTGGCTCAACAGCGCCTTTGAGGGCGAGCGACACCAGCGCCGTGTAGCACAGATTAACGCATTGGATTAAGTCAGACGGGCGCACAGCAGTGCGTCCGTTTTTTGGGGTTTTGACATGATTGACATTTCGGTGACCGGGCTGACGCTCTCGTTTGGCGAGCGCGTCGTGCTTGACAACATAGCGCTGACCGTCGACAGCGGCCACCGTGTGGGGCTGCTGGGTAAGAACGGCTGCGGCAAGACTTCGCTGCTGAAGGTGTTGACCGGTGAGTACCGGCCCGACAGCGGCAGCTTTGCGTTCGCGCCGCACAAGCGCATCGGGCTGCTGTCGCAGATTCCCGACTTTGGCGCGACCATGACGGGCGAAGCCGTCATGCGCACCGCCTTTGAGCCGGTAAACGCCATGGCCGAAGAACTCAAGCAGCTGGAGCTGTTGATGCAAACCGACCACGACAACGCGCTGTTGGCGCGCTATGGCAAGCTGTCCGAGGCCTTTGAGCTGGCCGACGGCTTTCACACCGAGGTCAATTTTGCCAAGGTCAAGAACGGGCTTCGCATTGCCGATACCGTGCTGAGCCAGCCGTTTGGCAAGCTGTCGGGCGGCGAGCGCACGCGCCTGAATTTGGCGCGCCTGCTGTTGCAGCAAACCGAAATATTACTGTTGGATGAGCCGACCAACCACCTCGATTTGGAAGCGGTCGAGTGGCTGGAGGGCTTTTTGTCTGCCTATAAGGGCACGGTGCTGGTTGTCAGCCATGACCGTGTGTTTCTCGACAACGTCATCACCGAGGTGCTGGAGCTGGACGACGGGCACATCACGCCCTACACCGGCAACTACAGCCAGTACATCGCCGAGAAAAACAACCGGCGACAGCACCAGCTCAACGTCTACAAGCAGGAGCAGCGCAAGATTAAGCAGCTGCTCGACACCGCGCGCGTCGCGCACGAGCGCGGCACGGAAAAGCAGCATATCATCGCCTTTGCGCTGGAAAAGCGCGCCGAGCGCATCGCCACGGTTGACAAGCCCAAGGCCGAGCGTCAGCTCAAGGCCACCTTTGCCACGCGTGACTTTAAGGGCGACGAGCTGCTGGCGCTGGAGGGCGTCGGCAAGGCGTACGGCGACCAGGTGCTGTTTGAACACGTCGACCTGCTGATGAAGGGTCAGCAGCGCGTGGCGCTGCTGGGTGCCAACGGCGCGGGCAAGACAACGCTGCTGAAAATGGTGCTGGGTGAGGAGCGCGGCGGCGGCCGCATTGTGCAAAGCCCGTCACTGCGTATGGGCTATCTGCCGCAGCTGGTGCATTTCGACCGACCCGAGCGCTCAATGCTCGAGACGCTGCTGTATGACATGGACTTTTCCACGCAGGAGGCGCGCGACCGCCTGGGCGCCTTCGGCTTTGTGGGCGACGACGTCTTTAAGCCGGTGGGCAAGCTGTCGGGCGGCGAGCGCAGCCGACTCAAGCTGTGCATGCTGATGTGTCAGCAGGTCAACCTGCTGGTGCTCGACGAGCCGACCAACCACCTCGATTTGCCGTCGCGGCACTGGATTGAGGACGTGCTGGCGCTCTACGACCAGGCGCTGCTGTTTGTCAGCCATGACCGCGCTTTTATTGAAAAGTTTGCCGACTGCGTCTGGCAGCTGGAGGACAAGACCATCACCGCCTACCCCATGCGCTACGAGCAGTACAAGCAGCTGCGCGCGAGCCAATCGGCGACGCCGGCGACCAAGGCCGCGACGCCGCAAGCGCCGATTGCCAAGGACAGGCAGGCGCAGGAGCGGCGTGACCGCGCCGCGGCGCGTCAGCTGGAAAAGCAGCTGGAGACGCTGGAAACGCGTCTGATGGCCATCGACGTAGAAATGAACGAAAAGGCGAGCGACGCCGACGCGCTGGTGGCGTTGACGACCGAACAGGCCGCGCTGGCGGCGGAAAGGGACAGCGTCTATGAAGCCTGGTTTTCTCTTTGTCAATAAACGTCGTTATCCGCCGTGGGGGCTGGTGGCCGGGCCGCTTGTGATGGTGGCGGGTCTGCTGGTGCAGCTGTCCAACCCCGTGCTTAGCTTTGTCTTTCTGCTGTTGACCTGCTTGCTGGGTCCGGCATTGATTGTCTACGGCGCGTCGGCGCTGCTGTGCCGCCGCGACGATTTCCTGGGAAAAGCCGCCTTTGTCACGCGCCGCGTGCTGCAAATCGGCGTGGTGCTGGCGGTGCTGCTGGTCGGCGTTATTCAAACGCTGATTGCCGTCAACGCCAAGAGCGACACGCCCGCCGACTGCGATGTGCTGCTGGTCTTGGGCGCCGGGCTTGACGGCTCGCGCCCGTCGGTGATACTGGCGCGGCGGCTGGACGTGGCGGCCGACTACATGGCTGCCCACCCGTCAGTCACCTGCGTGGTCAGCGGCGGGCAGGGTCCTCACGAGGACATTCCCGAGGGCGACGCCATGCAGATTTACTTAGTCGCGCGCGGCATTGACGCGTCGCGCATTGCCGTGGAGCGGCAGGCGACCGACACCGAGGAAAACATCGTGCTGTCGCTGCCGCTTTTAGCCGGACGCGGTCGTGTCGGGCTGGTGACCACCGACGCGCACCTCTACCGCGCCAAGCTGTTGTGCCGTCGCGCCGGACTCGACGACGTTGTCGGGCTGGCGGCGCCGGCGGGCACGCAGAAATGGGCGGTGCTGCTGCGCGTGCGCGAGACCGGCTCGGTGCTGCTGACCTGGCTGGGGCTCTGACATTTATTGGTTGAACCGCGCGGCGCCGCGTGTTACAATGAGGTGGGTGAGGCTATGCTAACAAGACGAATGACGGCGCTGGTGCTGGCCGGCGCGTTGCTGCTGGCGCTGACCGGCTGCTCGCTCGGCGATAACAGCGACGAGCTGTTTGTGCTGCCCAAGCCGCCGCTGCATTTAGAGGGATTGCAAAAAGAGATTGACAAGCTGTATGCCGCCGCCAGTGTGTCGGCCATTTCGCCGTCGTCCGGCAAGAATCGGCAGAATATTCAGCTGGTTGATTTGGACGGAGACGGCGCTGACGAGGCGGTGACCTTTCTCTATGTGGCCGACGAGCTGCCGCTGCACATCCTTGTGTTTCGCTCGGAGCAGGACAGCTATAGGCTATGGCACACGCTCAAGCTGCCCGGCGACACGCTGAATAGCATCGACTATGTCGATCTCGACGGCGACCGCATCAAGGAGGTCGTTGCGGGCTACCAGCTGGCCGGCGACACGCCCATCAAGTCGCTGCAGGTGCTGCAGCTGGAGGGTGACGATTTGCTGCCGGTGCTCAGCGCCGAGTACACCGTGGCCATTACCGCCGCCATGACCGGCAACGTGGCCCAGCTGCTGACCGTGGTCAGCGACCCCAAAACCAAGCAGTGGCAGCTGCAGCTGTACGGCTGGCAGGAGGGTCTGTTGCAGGTGCAGTCGACCGCGCCGCTGTCCAAGGACGCGCTGACGCTGCGCCGCGCGCGCATCACCAAGCTGCGCGACGGCACAATGGCCGTTTGCATTATGAGCAGCGTCGACGCCGCCAACGTGCTGACCGATGTCTTTATCGTCAACGACGGCTCGCTGCTTAACCTGTCGCGCAGCATGGCCAGCGCCAACAGCGACGAGACGCTGCGGCCCAGCTACCTGCTGTCCTGCGACATCAACAACGACGGCGTCGTTGATTTGCCCAAGCTGATGACCGCCTATGACTACGCCGCCCGTGCCGACAGCAGCCACACCATTCTCAACTGGCAGGACTACGACAAAACCGGCAACCTGACGCTGATGTCGACGACCTACCACAACTATACCGACGACTGGTATCTCAAGCTGCCGCAATCGTGGGTGGACAAGGTGCGTGTCAAGCGCAGCGACGCCAGCCTGCGTGAAAAGAAAATTGTGCTGGGGCTGCCGGCACCCGACGGCGGGCGGGTCTACGACGTGCTGGCCGTGCTGACGCTGAGCGGCAGCGCCCGCAACAAGGCCATTGAGGGCAAGGTCAATATCCTGACCAAAAACGATGTCACCGTCGCCGTGGTGATGTACCCGCTGCCCGACGAGCTAAAGGCCTACCAGCTGAACGAAACGGTTGTGCGCGAGCTGCTGCACTGGGTGAACCACGAGTGGGCAGCCGATGAGATTATATTGTGAGGTGTGCCGATGAACAAGAAGATTTTAATTCTCGAGGACGAGGCCAGCATCCGCGGCTTTGTTGTCATTAACCTCAAGCGCGCCGGCTTTGAGGTCGTTGAGTGCGAGACGGGCAAGCAGGCGCTGGAGGCCGTGGCCAACAACCCCGGCATTCAGGTGGCGCTGCTTGACCTCATGCTGCCCGACATGGACGGCTTTGAAGTCTGCCGCTCCATTCGCGCCAGCAAGCCCGATATGGGCATCATCATGCTGACCGCGCGCAGCGGCGAGGTCGACAAGGTCACCGGTCTGATGACCGGCGCCGACGACTACATGACCAAGCCCTTTTCGCCCACCGAGCTGCTGGCGCGCATTGATGCGCTCTACCGCCGGCTGGGTCACGACAACAACACGCAGGCTGCGCCCAACGAGATTGTCAACGGCCCCTTTGTGCTCAACACGCGCGTGCGTACGCTGGACAAAAATGGCCAGCGCATTAAGCTGACGCAGGTTGAGTACACCATCGTCAAGCTGTTTTTAGACAACCCCGACACGGCGCTCAGCCGCGAGGACATTCTGCTCAAGGTGTGGGGCAACGAGTATTTCGGCGATTTGAAAATCGTTGACGTCAACATTCGGCGTCTGCGCGTTAAGATTGAGGACGACTCCAACAATCCTGAGTACATCACCACCGTTTGGGGCTTTGGGTACAAATGGGGAAAATAATGCCGGTACGGGGCCTGAGGCGACGCTGGCTGGTCAACAGCATGGCGATCGTCTTTGTCATCGTGCTTGTCATTGTCGCCGTGTTCTCGATTTTCATCGCCAACTACTATTACGGCAACATGGAGAGCAGCCTGAAAGCGCGCGCGACGACCACCGCTCGCTTCCTGTCGGCCAACAATCTCGCCTCCTACGACGAATTTTACGCCAGCGTCAGCCGCTATGCCGGCGGGTATGTGCACAAGGACGTCATTGAGCTGGAGTTTATCAGCAACGGCGGACGCATCGAGGCGTCGTCGACCGGCCAGACGGCCGGCATTGTGCCCGGCACGCGCGACGTGGCCGAGGCGCTGAAAACGCAGAAGGCGGCCACCTTTCAGGGCGACGACCCGCTGACCGGCGAGCGCGTCATCAGCGTGACCGTGCCGCTCTATTACAACAACACGCAGATGGTCGGTGCGCTGCGGCTGGTCAGTGCGCTGTCGCTGGCCGACCGGCGCGTACTGAATTCGATGCTGCTGGCGTCGAGTCTCGGCTTTGCGCTGCTGCTGCTCATTGTCGGCGCAAACTTCTTTTTCATCAGCTCGATTACCCGCTCGCTACGCGAGATTAACGACATCGCCAAGCGCATTGCCGACGGCTCGTACGGCATTCGCATTGAAAAGCAGTACAACGACGAAATTGGTGAGCTGGCCGACACGCTTAACGACATGTCGAGCGAGATACGCACCGCCGAGAAGATAAAAACCGAGTTTATCAGCAACGTCAGCCACGAGCTGCGCACGCCGCTGACGGCCATTACCGGCTGGGGCGAGACACTGCTGGCCGGCGACATCAGCGACCACAACGACGTGCGCAAGGGCATTAAAATCATGCTCAAGGAGACTAGCCGCCTGTCGACCATGGTCGAGCAGCTGCTGGACTTCACGCGCCGCGACTCGGGCAAGTTTGTCATGAATATGCAGCCCATCGACCCGCGCGCCGAGTTCGAGGAGCTGCTGGAGTTCTACCACGACGTCTATCAGAGTGAGGGCATCGCGCTGGAGTACAGCATTGGAGAGAGCCTGCCGCCCATTGTCGCCGACAAAGAGCGGCTCAAGCAGGTGATTATCAACCTCATCGACAACGCCGCCAAGCACGGCGGCGAGGGCAAGCGCATCGACGTGTCGCTGACCTGCCAAAACGACTTTGTCGTGTTTAGCGTGCGCGACTACGGCCCCGGCATAGCGCCCGAGGACCTGCCGCACGTTAAAATGAAATACTACCGTGGCACCAGCAGCGTGCGCGGCAGCGGCATAGGCCTGTCGATAGCCGACGAGCTAATCCGCGCCCACAACGGCACGCTCGACATTGAAAGCACAGAGGGCGAGGGGACTACGGTTGTGGTTAGGTTGCCGGTGACGAAAATGGCGTAATGGTGCACCGTAGCCGGAACGCCCACGGATGCACAAAAGTGAATGGCCAAAACAGACTAAAAACTCGGAATAGCCGAGGGGCGCAACGTGCCCTTCGGGTGTTCCGAGTTTTTAGTCTGTTTTGGCCATTCACTTTTGCAGCAGCCGTCAGCGTTCCGGCTACCGTGCCCGATCCGCGCGCAGGCGGTAGAACCACCGCCGCAGCGACGTCCGCCAAAAATCAAGCCGCCTACTTGACAGCCGCCGTGTCCTCCTCAGCATCCTCCAGATGCTCGAAGGCAAAGCCCTTGCGGTTGTCCGACTTGATCTGCAAATACCCCAGTACCGCGATAATCGCCGCGCCGCCGGCGTCGAGCATCAAGTCCCACATCGTGTCCTTGAGCGCCTCGTGGCCCATGAGCGGCACGTCGGTCGCCGTGGCAATGGAGCCGCCCGAGGTTTCCATGTAGGTTTGCATCGTCATGTTGAACCAGTCGTCCATCAGATACTCGACGACCTCCCACAGCGCGCCCACCGCCAGCGCGAAGCAGAACACCGACGCCGCGACGTAGATGGGCGACAGGCGCAGCTGCACCGAGTCGGCGCGGTTGAGCGTGTTGACCAAAATAAAGCCGAGGATGGCAATCAGCATGCCCGATGAGAAGTGCAGCATGGTGTCCCAGTGCTTGATTTTGTCAAAGAGGTTAAACACGTCGCCCAGCACGATGCCGCAGAAGGCGAAGAGCACGAAGACGATTTGCATGGTTGTGGGCACGCGCACTTTAAAGAATTTGGTAATCATAAACGGCAGCGACATCGCCGCCAGCATCAGCAGGCAGGACATGGCGTTGAAAATATGACGGCTCATGTCGTCATCGTCGCCGCGCCCCAGCACAATCGACACGACCGAGAGCAGCAGCAGCACGACGGTGACCCAGTAGATGGTCTTGGTAAAGCCGTCCTGCTTGGCATACTCCTGTTTAATGTTCTGTCTCAATTTCATGGTATTCGCCTCCCTTTCCACTTTACTTTACGACAGATGGGATTTATTGTCAATTTATCACGGCTACATATATGGGCGGTGCGCCCTTGCGCTCTTGCCGCCGCCGTGATACAATAACAAACCAACAACGGGTAAAGGATGATTGCATGAAACTTTCGATGCATTGGCTGGCTGATTTTGTCGATGTCAGCCACCTCAGCACCGCCGATTTTGCCAGCGGCATGACGCTGTCCGGCTCTAAGGTCGAGACGATGGCCTCGCAGGCCGACAAGCTGAATTGTATTGTGGCCGCCAAGGTGCTGGAGGTCAACCGACACCCCGACGCCGACCGGCTTTTTGTCTGCCCGATCGACGCCGGACAGCCGCTGACCATCGTTACGGCCGCCACCAACCTGACGCCCGGCGTCACCGTGCCGGTCGCGCTGGCCGGTGCCGTGCTGCCCGACGGACTGGTCATCAAGCCGACCAAGATGCGCGGCGTGGTGAGTCAGGGCATGTTTTGCAGCTTTGCCGAGCTGGGCTTGCAGCACAGCGATGTGCCCTACGCAGACGAGAACGGCATTCTCATTTTGCAGCAACCGGCCGCGCCGGGCACGCCCATTGCCGTGGCCATGGGACTCGACGACACGACCGTCGAATTTGAAATTACCAACAACCGACCCGACTGCCTCAGCGTGCGCGGTCTGGCGCGCGAGGCGGCGGCCACCTTTGGTCGTGCGCTGACGCTGCCCCAGCCGCCCGTTTCGCCGCTGGGCGGCGCTGTGGCCGACGAGCTGACCGTCGAGGTCGAGGACGCCGCGCTTTGCCCGCGCTACTGCGCGCGCATGGTGAAAAGCATCACCATTGCGCCGTCGCCCGACTGGATGCAGAACCGGCTGCGCGCCAGCGGCATCCGCGCCATTAACAACATTGTCGACATCACCAACTACGTCATGCTGGAGTACGGCCAGCCGATGCACGCCTTTGATTTGTCCTGCGTCGGCGGTAATACGATTAAGGTACGCACCGCCCGCGCCGGTGAGACGCTGGAGACGCTGGACGGCAAGCAACACGCGCTGGACGCCGCCATGCTGGTCATCGCCGATGCCCAAAAGCCCATCGGGCTGGCCGGTGTCATGGGCGGCGGCAACAGCGAGATTACCGACGCTACCACAGACATTGTATTTGAATCGGCCACCTTTGACGGGCCGAGCGTGCGCCGCACGGCGCTGGCGCTGAACATGCGCACCGACTCGTCGGCGCGCTTTGAAAAGGGGCTTGACCCCGCCAACACCATTGGCGCGGTGGAGCGCGCCTGCCAGCTGGTCGAACAGCTGGGCTGCGGCACGGTGGTTGACGGTCACCTCGACGTCTGCGCCGCCGATTTGACGCCGCGCACCATGACGCTGGAGCCGGATAAAATCAACGCGCTGCTGGGCACGGCCATCGGCCGCGACGACATGGTGGCGCTGCTGGTGTCGCTGGGCTTTGGCATCGACGGCGACGTTGTCACCATCCCCAGCTGGCGCGGCGATGTGTCCATCATGCCCGATTTGGCCGAGGAAATCGCGCGGCTGCGCGACTATAATAGTATTGAAAACACGCTCAACGCCTCGACCGTCGTCGGCGCGCTGACGGCCGAGCAGCAGGCGCAGCGCAAGATTAACCAGCTGTGCCGTGCGCTGGGCTACAGCGAGTTTTTAACCTACTCCTTCCACGGCACCGGCGACCTTGACGCCATCGGGCTGCCGTCCGACGCGCCCGAGCGCCGCGCTGTGACGTTGCTCAACCCGCTGGGCGAGGACACGGCGCTGATGAAAACAACGCTGCTGCCGTCGTTGTTGCAAGCGCTTCAGCGAAACGACAGCCTGTCGGCCGAGCGCTGCGCGCTGTTTACGCTGGGTCACATCTTTATAAAGACGGCGTCCGTGCTGCCCGACGAGCAGCGCACGCTGGCGCTGGGTGGCTACGGCGAGGGCTATGACTTCTTTGCGCTCAAGGGCGCGGTCGACGCGCTGGCCGCCGCCTTTACGCTGCCGCCGCTGACGTATGAAGCCGACGCCGACAACGCCACCTTCCATCCCGGCCGCTGCGCGCGCATTAGCTGCAACGGCACGCCGCTGGGCGTGCTGGGTCAGCTGCACCCGACGCTGGCCGACGAGCAGGGGTTGACGCGCGACTGCCTGCTGTGCCAGCTCAACTTCGACGCCTGGCTGGCGTGCGCGCTGCCTGAGCGCAAGTTTGCGCCGCTGCCGCGCTATCCGGCCATGCGCCGCGACATTGCCGTCGTCTGCGCCGGCGACATCACCAACGCCCAGCTGCTGGGTACGATTGCCGACGCCGGCGGTGCGCTGCTGGTTGACGTCGCTTTGTTTGACGTGTACACCGGCAGCCAGGTGACCGAGGGCCACAAGAGTATGGCCTACGCGCTGACGCTGCGCGCGAATGACCGCACGCTGACCGACGCCGAGGCCGATGCTGTCGTGGCGCGCATACTCAAACGGCTGGCCAAGGAGTACAACGCCGTCCAGCGCTGATGCTTTTATTGGCATGGGAAATATTTTTCGCGTGGGCTATTTACAAGTGACGGTCCATCGGCTATAATGGTTACAAATTGGTAACAGGAGGGTTGACATGGATCAGACGATTAAGTACAACATCGGTGACGAGGCCAAGTCGGAGATGCGTGCCATCCTGACGGAAGTCTACCGCGCCTTGGTGGAAAAGGGCTACAGCCCCATCGACCAAATTGTCGGCTATCTGCTCAGCGAGGATCCGACCTATATTACCAGCCACCGCAACGCGCGCACGCTCATTCGTCACCTCGACCGCGACGAGCTGCTGCACGAGATTGTCAAGAACTACTTAGGCATCTAATCTAACCTGTTACGCCCTGCCGACCCAACGTCAGCAGGGCGTATTCTTTTGCGTGGGCGGTCGGCGGGTTACATAATGCGGTGACAACAATTACATAAATTTTGTAACCATTGCGGGTTTGCGCTGGTATAAAAACGGCAAAAGCTTGTGCCAGTAAGGTTCGCGGGAGCAATAGGAGCTTCCTGTTATTTCCAGACGCGTAACCACTGCGGCACAGTGTTTTTGGCCGATACGACGGCAAAGAATTGCCACACAATCGGTTGCTGTCGAAAATAATTGGTAAAAACTTTTCCAAAAGAGGTTGACAGTGGTAACAAAAAGTGTTACAATCCGGTTACAAACGTTAACACAACGATTACAAAAACGGAGGACAGTCATGTCGACAGCCAAGAAAAAAGACGCCACATTGCTGTATCGCGGACGACCGCTGCGGAGAAAAGGCGACCTCGTCTACTACGGAAGCATGGGCGATAAACATATCATTATGATGCAAGTGCTGGATAACAGCCAGGTCAAAGACCTGCAAGTCGCAAAGAAAGTCAGCGTCGAGCTGCAGCTCACCGACCCCGCCGTCAAGAGCAAGGAGCGGGTCGTGCGGCGCAGCGAGAAAAACGGACTTTACAGCGCACTTGACATTGCCAGTGTTTGGTTGGAGCGTGCTGCGGCTGGTAAGCTGTAAGCACCGAGAGATTTAGGAGGATATTGTATCATGCGAAAGTTTACAAGAACTGGTCTGGTTGCCGTGGTGCTGGCCGCGTCCCTTACTGTGGGCGCTTCGGCCGCCAACTACAACGCCAAGACGACGGCTTATCTTAATCTGCGCACGGGTGCGGGCACTAACAACAAGATTGTTACCGTCATGCCCAGGGGCGCGGCTGTCACAGTTGTCGAGGACGGCAGCGCCGTTCCCGCCGGCTGGGCCAAGGTTATCTACAAGGGCACGACCGCCTATGCCGCCACCGAGTGGCTGAACATCAACCGTTCGACGCCCAGCGCCACACCGGCCGCCACGGCCACCCCGCAGTCCACGACAGCGGCCACCACCACGCCGGCCGCCGCCAATCAGCGCGGTGTGATCAACGCCAACTATGTCAACTTCCGCAGTCAGGCCAGCACCAGCTCGTCGATTATGGGCCGCTTTATGCGCAACAACGAGGTCGTTATCCTCAGCAAGACGGGCGACTGGTACAACATCCAGTACGGCGACCGCAAGGGTTATGTTTTTGCCCAGTACCTCACGCCCAAGTCGGGTGCCGCCGCTAACACCACCTCGGCGTCGGCTAGCACCACGTCGACTGCCAGCGGCAAGGGCGATGAAGTTGTTGCCATTGGCAAAAAGTACATCGGCACACCGTACCGCTACGGCGGCGCCAGCCCCAAGGGTTTTGACTGCTCCGGCTTTGTCTACTATGTCCACAAGCAGATGGGCGTGACCATTGGCCGCGGTGCCACCAGTCAGATGGCATACGGCACCTACGTCGCCAAGTCCGACCTCCAGCCGGGCGACATCGTCTTCTTCCGCGACACCCGCCGCGCCCGCAGCGGCGCCACTCACTCGGGTATCTACGTGGGCAACAATAAGTTTATCCACAGCCCGACCAGCGGCCGCACGGTTTGCATCGAGAGCCTCAGCCTCAACTACTACGCCAAGTACTACATCAGTGCCCGCCGCATTTTCAACTAAAGAAGCCTACTTAACCGGAGACCGTGCTGGCAAGCGCGGTCTCTTTTTTTTGCCTTGAGCAAAGTGGCGGCTTGCTCTTTTGACAAAACGCTATTATACTGGATGTATACAACTGACGAGCTTTATGTGGCGGATGGCCACGGCGGGATGTGAAGGAGTGTGTCAGCGATGAACAAAAAACGGGTGGGTAGCCTTGTGCTTATATTGGCGCTGGTTGTGGCGTTGTTGCCGCTGCTGCCGGTCGCATCGGCTGCGCCGAGCGACCACGTTATCATACACCAAGTTTACGGCACCGGCGATAAGACCGACGGCGCTGTCAGCGCCAGCTTTGTAGAGTTGTACAACCCGACCGACACGGCGGTGAACTTAACCGGCTGGTCGCTGCAATATGCCGCGTTGGGCACGGCGTGGCACAAGCTGTCGCTTACCGCCACGATACCCGCCGGTTGCTCCTATCTCATCGTCTGCAACGACATCACCAGTCCGGCGGCGCGCTATACCATTTCCACCCACGACGCGGCGTGGCACGGCGTGCAGATACACAACAAGACCTTCAAGCTGGCGCTGGTTAATCACGACACGCTGCTGACCGTTGCCAACCCGACGGATGGTGTCGTTGATTTGGTCGGCACCGGCAGCGCCGACTTCGCCGAGGGCGCGCCCATTGACGGCATCTCCAAGCAAAAAACCGCGCGCCGCAAGGGCTTTACCGACACCGACAACAACAGCGCCGACTTTGAAATCCTTGACTATCAGGAGACCGGACTGTCGCAAGCCGAGCTGGACGAGGCGCGGCCGCGCAGTTTGGCCGACGGCGCGTGGGGTGGCGACATTGTGCCCGTGCAGGAGCGGCTTGTCTTTTCGACGGTCGGCGGGCTGTACCCCGCCGCGCTGTCGTTGACGCTGACCACCGGCTACAGCGACGCCAGCATCTACTACACCACCGACGGCAGCGAGCCGACGCCGTCCAAAACGCTCTACACCGGCGCTATTGCCATCGCCGACCGCACCAGCCAGCCCAACGATTTGTCGGCCATCACCAACATCGGGCCCAATGTGCGTCCGCCGCTGTCCAACGTCTTTAAGGGCACGGTGGTCAAGGCGCGCGTCTTTTCGTCGACCGGCACGGCGCTGACCGACGTGGTGACGCACTCGTATTTCATCAATGCCAACATCAACACGCGCTACGGGCTGCCGGTCGTCAGTCTGTCGACCGACCGTGGGCATTTTTTTGATGCGGCGACGGGAATCTTTGCCAACTACCGGGAGAGCGGCGCCGACTGGGAGCGACCGGTCTATGTCGAATACTTTGACCAAACGGGTCAGTTGCAGGTCAGTCAGGGCTGCGGCGTGCGGCTGCACGGCAGCTTTTCGCGCGTCATGGCGCACAAAACGCTGCGACTGTACGCCAAAAGCGAATACGACAGCCAGACGCGCATCGCCTACGATTTGTTTGACGGCAGCGCGCTGGACAGCGACGGCAACGCCATCACCAGCTTCAAGCGCCTGCTGCTGCGGTCGGGTGGTAACGACAACGTCGGCACACTGCTGCGCGACGTGCTGACGCAGTCGCTGCTGGTTAACACGCGCGTCGACCGGCAGGCGTCCAGCCCGTGCGTGGTGTTCCTCAACGGCGAGTTTTGGGGCGTGTACAGCATCCGCGAGCGCTACGACAACGAGTATATCGCCAGCCACTATGGCGTTGACAAGGACAAGGTCGGCATGCTGAGCCTCAATCTCTATTGCAGCAACGTGCCCGAGCTGTCCGAGGGCGATCAGAGCGACGTCGACGCCTATTACGAGATGTACAACTTCTTTGACAACACCGCCAGCTTTGCCGAGCCGACCGCCTACGAACAGGCGCAAACCTACCTCGACATCGACAGCTACATCGACATGCACATCGCCAATCTCTACAGCAACAACCTCGACTGGCCGGACAACAACATTGTGATGTGGCGCTACAAAACCGACAGCGGCGGCTACGAGCCAAACGCTCCGGCAGGACAGGACGGCCGGTGGCGCTGGTGCATTAAGGACACCGACATGGGCTTTGACTTTGATTTTGACATTGAAATCAACGTGATGGCGGCTGTTTTGGGCACTGAGCCCAGCTGGTTTGACCCGTGGAGCATGACGATTTTTCGCAAGCTGATGACCAATCCCGACTTCCACGCGCGCTTTATCAACCGCTTTTGCGACCTGCTCAACACCAACCTCCAGCCAACGGTGATTGCCGACGCGGTGGCGGCGCTGAAGGCGCAGTACAGCACCGCCATGCCCGAGCAGATTGCCCGCTACCGTGACATCGGCAGCATGGCGGCGTGGCAGTCGAACGTCGACGTGCTGACCGATTTTGCCCAACGGCGGTCAACCGAGGTGCTTGACCAGCTGCAATCGCTGCGGTCGCTGGCACCCGACGCGCTGCTGACGCTGAAAACCGACAGCGTCAAGGGCTGGCTGACGCTGAACGGCATGGCGCTTGTCAGCGGCGTCACGCCCGGCGTGACCGACGAGAGCCAGTGGAGCGGCCGCTATTTTCCCGACCACAGCCAAACGGTGCTGGCCACGCCCAAGGGCGGCTACACCTTCTCGCACTTCAATGTCACTGCCAACGGCACTACCACGACAAACAGCGACAACCCCTTGGTTGTCGCGCTGCCTGCCGACGGGCTGACCGTGCAGGCGGTCTACGACGTTGACAGCACAGAAACGGTGGCGGCGCCGACCGCCAGCCCAGCCGACGGCACGAGCTTTACAGCGACGCTGCCGGTGAGCCTGCACTGCGCCACAGACGGCGCGGCCATTCACTTCACCACCGACGGCAGCATGCCGACCGCCGCGTCGCCGCTCTACAGCGGCCCGCTGACACTGACGCAGACGACGACCGTCAAGGCCATCGCCGTAAAGACCGGCTGCTACGACAGCGCCGTTGCCAGCTTTGTCTACACCAAAACCGCGCCCGTGCTGGTGCAAACCATCACCGTAGCCGGCGCCGCCAGTGTGGCGGTGGGTGCATCGGCTGATTATACCGCCGCCGTGCAGCCCGCCAACGCCGGCAACAAAGCTGTGGCGTGGAGCGTCGCTAACGGCACCGGCAGCGCGACGATTGACCAGACCGGCAAGCTGACCGCCACCGCCGCCGGTACCGTCACCGTTAAGGCGACCGCCAAGGACGGCAGCAACGTCAGCGGCACCAAAACGGTCACCATCACCGCCGCTGTGACCTACCCCAACAAGATTTACGTCTCCAAGTCGGGCTCGGGCACGGTCAAGTGCGTGCAGACCGGCAAGCAGGCGGCTTACACTTTCACGCCGGCCGCCGGCTACAAAGTCACCGGCGCGCGTGTCAACGGCACGGCGCTCAAGACGCTGACTGGCTATACCTTCACCGATTGCACCAAGGACGCGACGCTGGTTGTGGTGTTCGGCAAGACTGACGGCTCGGATTTGGCCGTGTTCACCGACTCGCAGAGCCACTGGGCCATTGCCAACATCAACTACGTCGCCGCCAACGGCATCTTCGGCGGCACGTCGAAAACGACCTTCTCGCCCAATGCGCCAACGACGCGCGCCATGGTTGCCACGCTGCTCAGCCGCATCTACGGCGCAAATCTCAGCAGCTACACCAGCGACCCGTTTGTCGACGTCACCGACATTACCAACAA
>JAVBPM010000014.1:0-5290 GCA_031549605.1 Oscillospiraceae bacterium
ACATAGGCGTTGCCCGGTCCGACAATCTTGTCGACACGCGGCACGGGGCCACAGCCAAACGCCAGCGCGGCAATCGCCTGCACGCCGCCCAGCGCAAACACGCGGTCGACACCGGCCATATAGGCCGCCGCCAGCACGCTCGGCTTCATAAAGGCAGTCGGTGGCGTCACCATGACAATCTCGCCAACGCCCGCCGCCTTGGCGGGCACAGCGTTGGCCAGCACCGACGACGGATAGGCAGCCGTGCCGCCCGGCACATACAGCCCCACGCGCGACAGCGGACGCACCAGCTGTCCCACCGTGCCGCCGTTGGGCGACTGCCACTCAACGCCATCGGTCACCAGCCGCTGCTGATAGTCAAAAATCTGGTCATGCGCCCGTTGCAGCGCCGCGCGCAGCGACGGGTCCAGCTCGTCATACGCTTGCTTGAGTTTTTCTCTGTCAACCTCGAATGGTTGACAGTTGTCAAATCGTTGCGAATACTCGCATACAGCCTGCCACCCACGCACTTCGACGTCGGACAGCACGGCGTCCACTGTCGCTTCAATGCCCGCCTGTGTCGCCTGCCGCTTGCCGCGCATGGCGTCCAACAGCGCCGTCAGTTCAGCCGTTCCGGCCCTTACGCGGTTCATAGCGCCGCCTCCTGATTGGCGTTTCGCAGCGCCTGTAACAGCTGCTGGATTTCGTCCTTGCGCGTTTTCATCGACGCGATGTTGACGATGACCCGCGCGCTAATGGGCGCGATGTCGACAACCGGCACCAACCCGTTGGCGCGCAGCGTCTCGCCCGTCTCCACAATGTCGACAATGCCGTCTGCCAGCCCTAGCAGCGGCGACAGCTCAACCGAGCCTTCAATCTTAATCAGCTCGACGTCCAGCCCGCGCTGGGCAAAGAATGCGGCGGCTACCGCCGGATACTTGGTCGCCACACGGCGGTGCCGGTGCGTGGCAAAAAAGTCCTCACCCTCGCGCACCGCCAGCGCAAAGCGGCAGCGTCCGAAACCGAGATCCATCAATTCAAAAAACGATTGGCCCTTTTCCAAAATCGTGTCCTTGCCCACCACGCCAATGTCAACCGCGCCATGCTCAACATAGGTAATGACATCGGGCGCTTTGGCCAACACGACCTGAAAGCGTCCGCCGTCGAGCGGCAAAATCAGCCGCCGACCCGGCGCTCGCACATCAGACACATCCATGCCGCACCGCTCAAACAGCGCCACGGTTTTCTGCTCCAGCCGCCCCTTGGTCAGCGCAATCTTCAACGCGTTCATGCCCGCACCTCCGACAGCAAGTCGAGGTCAAGCGCAAAGCCAACCGCCGGCAGTGCGGCGCCGAACCGACCCAGCAAATTGTCATAGCGACCGCCGGTAATCACCGGCACACCGCAGTCGGGCAAAAAGACCTGAAACATCAGGCCGGTGTAGTAGTTCAGCGGCCCGACCAGCCCCAAATCCAAGCTGACCGGCACATCATCACCCAACCGACTCATCAACTGTGCCAAATGCGCCACCGGCTGCGTCAGCTGCAAGCGTTCGGCCTGTTTCAGCACCTCGCGGCCGCCGAACAGCAGCACCAGCTCGTGCAAGCTGCGCGCCGCCGGACAGTCGCCATAGACCGCCAATGCCTCGTCCAACGCCGGATAGTTCTTTTTAGCCATCAAATCGCGCAGCTGTGCGGCGTCGGGCGCCGCCAGTCCGGCTGCTTGCGCCTGCTTGGCCAGCGCCGACACCAGCGTGTCAAAGCATCCGGCGTGCCCCAGCTCCAAGTGCGCGTTGTCAATGCCACAGGCCTTCAACACCGCCAGCGCCAACAGTAGCACCTCGGCATCGGCGTCGGCGCCCGACGGGCCAATCAGCTCCAAGCCCGCCTGCCACCGCTGCGTCGACAGCCCCTTGTGGCTGCTGTCGCTGCGAAACACCGGCTGGGAATAGTAGAGCCGAAATGGCGGCTGGTTCGCCTTGAGCCGCGTGCCCACCAGCCGCGCAATGGGCGTGGTGTTGTCGGGACGCAGCACCAGCAGCCGACCCTCGCGGTCGGTCAGCTTAAACATCTGC
This sequence comes from Oscillospiraceae bacterium, assembly GCA_031549605.1. Classification (GTDB taxonomy): domain Bacteria; phylum Bacillota; class Clostridia; order Oscillospirales; family UBA929; genus WRAI01. The sequence goes on from JAVBPM010000014.1 coordinate 2,054, forward strand.
TCCTGCTGCAGCGGGCTACCCGATTGAATTTGCGTGTCATAATACTCCAAGGCCGGGGTCATGACTTCGCTGTACCCGTGATGGCACAACACCTCGGTAATACAGGCTTCATTGCGGCGACGGCGCGCGCACTCGTCAAAAAGCAGGTCGCGGCTGCCCTCGGGCGTCGCCGCCCAGTTTCCGGCTGTCATGTGTTCCCCTCTTTCCCCTTATATTTCAGACAGTTTACCATAAAAATCCACCCCTGTAAAGCAAAAGCGCCGCTTGCCTTTTGCACATTTTTTAGCTATAATGGCAGGAATAACAAAGGAGTGAGTACATGGACTACCTCGCCTTGGCCGAGCTGTTGTTCCCGCACATCACAGCGCAGCCCGCCGACCTCGAAGCCCGCTTTCCGGCGCGCGCGCTGCCCGACGGCGCCTGCGTGACGCGTTTTGCGCCCAGCCCCACCGGTTTTCTGCACTTTGGAGCCCTGTACGGCTCGTTGATTGATATGCTGTTGGCGCGCCAAACCGGCGGCCGCTTTTTGCTGCGCATTGAGGACACCGACGACAAGCGCACCGTGGAAAACGGCGACGCGCTGCTCATCGACGGCCTCGCCGACTTCGACATTGTCTTTGACGAGGGCGCTGTCGCCAGCGGCGACAACGGCGCCTACGGACCCTATCGCCAACAACAGCGGCGCGGCATCTACCAAGCCTGCGCCAAGCAGCTGGTGCGCGAGGGCAAGGCCTACCCCTGCTTCTGCACCGAGGACGAGCTGGCCGCCAAGCGCGAGCAGCAGTCGGCGCAAAAAGCCAACATCGGCTACTTTGGCCAATGGGCGACCTGCCGCGACCTCGACCTTGTGACCATACAGCAAAAGCTCACCGACAGCCAGCCGTGGGTGCTGCGCCTGCGCTCCACCGGCAACGCCGCCAACAGTGTGGCGTTCCACGATTTAATCAAGGGCGACATCAAGTTTCCCGAAAACGAGCAGGACATCGTGCTGCTGAAATCGGACGGCATTCCCACCTACCACTTCGCGCACGCAGTCGACGACCATTTTATGCGCGTCACGCACGTCGTGCGCGGCGACGAGTGGCTGGCCAGCCTTCCGGTGCACGTCCAGCTGTTTGACCAGCTCGGCTTTGAACTGCCGCAGTACGCTCACACCGCCACCATTATGAAAATCAGCGAGGACGGCGGCAAGCGCAAGCTGTCCAAGCGCAAGGACCCCGAGGCCGACGTCCGCTACTTCAAAGCCGCCGGCTACCCCAAGCAGGCGGTGCTTGAATACCTAATGACGCTGCTCAACTCCGACTACGAGGAGTGGCGCGCCGCGCACCCGACCGCCGACGCCGCCGACTTCGACTTCCGCGTCGAAAAACTCAGCCCGTCGGGCGCGCTGTTTGATTTCGCCAAGCTAACCGACGTCAGCAAAAACGTCGTGGCCGCCATGGACGCCGAAACCGTCTTCAATCACGTCGCCGCGTGGGCGCGCGAATTTGACCCCGCCTTTGCCGCCAACCTGACCGCCGACCCCACCAAATCGCAAGCCATGCTGTCCATCGGGCGCGGCGGCGACAAGCCGCGCAAGGACTTCGCCATCTGGAGCGAGGTGCCGCGCTACCTCAGCTTTTTCTTCGACGACAGCTACGCCATCACCGACCCGCTGTCGGCCAAACTGACGCCCGCACAGCAGCGTCAGGTGCTCGAGACATATGCCAATCAATTTAGCTTGACAGTTGATGCCCAGCAATGGTTTGGGCAGGTTAAAACCATCGCCGCGCCGCTCAATTTCGCCACCGACAATAAGGCGTACAAGCAAAACCCCGACGCCTACGCCGGCAACACCGGCGACTTTGTCATGGTGCTGCGTGTCGCCGTCTGCGGACGGCAAAATGCGCCCGACCTCTACAGCGTCATGACCATCCTCGGCGAAGAACACGTCAAAGCCCGCCTGCTGGCCGCCGCCGAAGCGCTGGCATGAGCCAGCACATCGCGCTGCTGACCGCCGAGCACAACCAACACGGCGTGCTGCTGCACTTTCTCGACCACTGCGGCGCTTACACGCACGGCGCGACGGAAAAACAGGCGCTTGCCAAAGCCGCCGCCGAGCTGGAAGCGTATACCCGCTGGGCTGGCCAGCCACACGACCCGCAGACGCGTTTTACCGTCGTAACGCGCATCGAAGCACGGCCCGACCTGCGCTTAGACATCGCCGACAGCCAAGCGCTGCTACCCGGCGAAGCCGACGCACTCGACGACGAGGACTTCACCCGCCGCTGCCAGCTGCTGCGCCACTCGGCACAGTGCCTGCAACGCCTGTACGACAGCAGCGCCGACAAGGATTGTCCCCGCCTCGCGCGCGTCGACGACGCCTACTTGCTCTCGCGCCTCAACCTGTCTGCCGACAGCCAACGCGACCAGCTCGTCACCAACCGCGAAAACGCCATCGCCGCACTACAGCGCCACCGCACCCAACCCTTTGCCGTGGTTCAGCTGGACGGCGAGGACTGGAGCGCCACCAAGGTCACGCGCCGCCTTCTCTGGCACGACCGCGTGCGCGCCAAGGCACTCTACCGCCACGCCATCCAAAGCGGCATGGCAACCGACGAACTCGACAACGCCTTTGGCTTTACCAATCAATAAAGGAGCTGCTTTCATGAGCGAAAAGCGCATCAGCCACTTCATCACCGACATCATCGACGCCGATTTGGCCTCGGGCAAGGTCGACCACATCGTCACCCGTTTTCCGCCCGAACCCAACGGCTACCTGCACATCGGCAGCGCCAAGGCCATTTGGATTAACTACACCGCCGCCAAGCAATATGGCGGCCAGTTCAACCTGCGCTACGACGACACCAACCCGGTCAAGGAGGACGACGAGTTTGTCCGCGCCATCGAGCACGACCTCAACTGGCTGGGCGCGCACCCCGACAACATCTTCTTTGGCAGCGACTACTTTGACAAGTGCTACGAGCTGGCTGAGAAGCTTATCAACGAGAGCAAGGCCTACGTTTGCGACCTGTCCCAGGAGGAACTGCGCCAGATGCGCGGCACCCTCACCGCACCGGGCCAGAACAGCCCCTACCGGGATCGCTCGGCAGCGGAAAACCTTGACCTGTTCCGCCGCATGCGGGCGGGCGAGTTCCCCAACGGCACGCGGGTCTTGCGGGCGAAGATCGACATGGCCTCGCCCAACATCAACATGCGGGATCCGGCCCTCTACCGCATCCTGCATATGCCTCACCA
>JAVBPM010000059.1:0-34418 GCA_031549605.1 Oscillospiraceae bacterium
CCCAACAGCAGCAGCCCGTACAGTTCAGCGCGGCGGCAGCACGGCTTGTCCGGCCAAATGTGGCACAGCTCCTGTTTTACCTGCTGGCTAAAGGTCACGCCTCCACCTCGTCAATCAAGTCGTGCAGCCACGACGCCATCATTAAATCGTAGCGATGAAACAAGCCGTCGCGCGGCCGCTGGCTCATCCAGATATCATACAGTGCACAGGCCACTTTCAGCGGGTGATGGCGCACCACACCCTGCTGCATCGTAGCCAAATCGGCCTCCACCAGTTCAAGTCCGGCGTCGTTAAAGGCGTCGCGGTCAAGCACGATGGGATCGGCTTTTTCCTTGCGATAAGGCTCCAGACAATTGGCCGGCAGCTCCGCCAAATTGGCCAGACAGACATCAAACAGCAACGGATGCGAATGCTCTCGCAGCGCACAGGCGTGTTCGTAAGCGGTATAGCCCTCAGTCTCGCCCTCCTGCGTCATGATGTTGCACACATACACCTTCAACGCCTTCGAGCGCACAATGGCGTCAACCACGCCGTTGACCAGCAGGTTGGGAATGATACTGGTGTATAAGCTGCCCGGCCCCAGCACAATCAGATCGGCCTCGGCAATGGCCTTCAGCGCGTCGGGCAGCGCCGGCGGGTTTTCCGGCACCAGCTGTACCTGTGTAATGCGGTCGTCGGCCTGCTTCTTGGCCGCCATAATCTTGCTCTCACCCAGCACCGCGCCGCCATTGGCAAAACGGGCCAGCAGATGCACATTGGCATTGGTCACCGGCAGCACGCGCCCGGTAATGGCCAGTACCTCGCCCATCTTGGTCACAGCGCTGTCAAAGCTGTCGCACACGCCGTTGAGCGCCGCGAGAAACAGGTTGCCAAAGCTCTGACCGCTCAGCGCGCCGCTGTTTTTGCCAAACCGGTACTGCAACAGCTTGGCCATCGTCGGCTCGGCGTTGGCCAGCGCCATAATACAGGCGCGGATATCACCCGGCGGCAACATCCCCAAATCATGGCGCAGCAGCCCGCTGCCGCCGCCATCGTCGCTAACGCTGACAACAGCCGTCAAATTCTCGCTGCAATGCTTGAGTCCGCGCAGCAGCGTGGACAACCCCGTACCGCCGCCAATCGCGACAATGCGCGGCCCAACCGCCTGCGCCGCCTCAATATCAGCCGTCAACACCAAATCTCGTTTCATAGCAGACCCTCCCGATCGCACACACAGCCAACAACTACTATACGGGTCGCTCAATGTCCCGGTGCGCCAAACGCACCTGATGCCCTTTCTCTTGCAAATATTCAGCCAGCGCCACGGCCACCGCCACACTGCGGTGCCGCCCGCCGGTACAGCCAACGCCAATATTCAAGCTGCTGCGCCCGTCCAGCGCATAGTTATCCACCAAAAAATCAACCATCGGGCACAGCATCGCCATAAACGTGCCGTACTGTTTTACCGACGCCAAATAGTCACGTATCGGCGCGTCATGTCCCGTCAACGGCCGCAGCGCCTCAATGTAATAGGGATTGGGCAAAAAACGGGCGTCAAACAGCAAATCAATGTCCGCCAGCAGGCCATACTTAAAGCCAAACGTCGTGATATAGACGGTCAGCCCCTCGTTGGCACGGTCCAGAACCGCGGCCATGCGCTGTCGCAGCTCGGCCAGCTTGGTGTTGTCGGTGTTAATCACCCAATCGGCGCGCTCGCGCACCGCCGCCAACCGCAGCTTCTCAGCGGCAATGCCCTGCTCAATGCCCATGGTGTCGCTCTGCATCGGATGCGCGCGCCGCGTTTCCTTATACCGGCTGATAACCACCTCGTCCGACGCCTCCAAAAACAGCACGCGGCAGCTCACCTGCCGCGCACGCAGCGTCTCCAGCAAACCAAAGAAACGGTCGCCCAGCGCCTCCGACGCCGAGTCAAGCACCAGTGCCGACTTACCGTACTTAACCGGGTCGGCCAGCGCCATCTCGACAAAGCTGTCCACCAATTCCAGCGGCAGATTGTCGACGCGGTAGTACCCGAAATCCTCCAGCACGTTAGCCGCCTGCGTCTTGCCGGCCCCCGCCTGTCCTGTCACCAATAGTAATTCCATGTCACAACCCCAGCTTCACAACTTCGCATTCCAGCGCCACGCCCGCCTTTTTCAACACGACAGCCTTGACGTGCCGCTCCAGTTCCAGCACATCGGCCGCCGCCGCGCCGCCGCGATTGATGACAAAGCCGGCGTGCTTTTCGCTCACCTGCGCGTCGCCGACGGCATAGCCCTTGAGCCCACACTCGTCGACCAGCGCCGAGGCATAGTGGCCGGCCGGTCGCTTGAAATAGCTGCCGGCACTGTGAAACTCCAGCGGTTGTTTGTCCTTGCGCCGGCGCATCAAGTCCTCCATCGACGCCCAAATGGCCGCCGACGCGCCGCGCGCCAGCCGAAACGTAACACTGAGCACCATCCAATCGCGCTCAACAAACACCGAATGACGGTAGCCAAACCGGCACTCACCAGCTGTCAAGGTAAACAGCTTGCCATGTTCGTCGACCGCCTCGACCGACACGACTACATCGGCCATGCACCCGCCGTAGGCACCGCCGTTCATGCGCAGCGCACCGCCCACCGTACCCGGGATGCCGTGCGCCCACGCCATGCCGTCCAGACCGGCATCTGCCAGCGCCGACGCCAGCCGCGCCAGCATCAGACCGCTCTCCGCCGTCACCAACACGTCGTCAATGGCCAGCCGTTGCAGCCCACCCTTGGTCTTAATCACAGCGCCCTGCCAGCCGCCGTCGGCCACCAGCAAGTTAGAACCATTGCCCAGCAACAGGTACGGCACCTCCCACTCACGACATAGTGCCGGTAGCGCCGCCGCCTGCTCGGTTGTCTGCGGCAGCAACATCAGCGGCACAGCGCCACCAATGCCAAAGGTGGTGTGCCGACACATGCACTCGTGCTCAAGCACGCCCATATTCACTTTGCAGCGTTCAGCCAGTCGCGTTATCGCCGTCACAGCCACACCATCCTTTTTCTATCTCTATGCACCGCCGGCCCGTCCCTATGAATGGCAGCCAAGCGCCGCGCCGATGACACCGGCATCGTTGCCCAACGCCGCCTTGCGAATGTCAACGCGGTCGTCGGTCTTGTTGTAGTCGCCCTGCCGCACACGCTCGGCCAGTGGCAGCAGCAGCGCGTCGCCCTCGTTGGACACACCGCCGCCAATGCACACCACCTCGGGCTGCAGCACATTGACAATGTTGGTCAGCCCGCAGGCCAGCCAGTCTACATAGCGCTCGACCAGCGCCGTGGCCACGGCGTCACCTTGCCGCATGGCGTCAAAGGCCGTGCGCGCGTTGACGCGCTCCAGGCTCTGCGCTGATTGCCACAGCTTGCTGTCGCGGTGCCTGCGCATGGCCGCGCGCGTGTCGCGCGTCAGCGCCGACGCGCTGGCATACGCCTCCCAGCAGCCATAACGACCGCAACCGCATCGCCGCCCATTGTGAACAATAACCGTATGCCCCAGCTCAGCGCCCAGATGATTATGGCCGCCGTAAATCTTGCCATCAATCAAAATGCCGCCGCCAACACCGGTGCCCAGCGTCACCAGCAGCACATGACGATAGCCGCGCGCGCTGCCCACCGTAGCCTCGCCCAACGCCGCGGCGTTGGCATCGTTTTCAACAAAAACCGGCACATTCCATTGCGCCTGCACCACCTGTCGCAGCGGCACATCGACAAAGGGGATGTTGCAGCAACGCACTACACCGCCCGACGCGCGGTCGACACTGCCCGGCACACCAAAGCCAATCGCGCCGACGTCCGACTCGGCCACCCCCGCCATATGGCAGGCACGTCTGGCCAGCGTCACGCAGACATCAATAATGGGCTGGGGCGTGGTGACGCGCGGCGTCTTGGCGCACGCCTTGGCCAGCAGTCGCCCCTGCGCGTCCACAACGCCGGCCACCAAATTAGTCCCGCCCACGTCAATACCAATGGTAACCAAACGCCTCACCCCCACTTCACAAGACTGCCCGCCACAGGCAAACATAAACCGACGGGCGGACCGTTGGCCCGCCCGTTGTGTGATTGCTTACAGCTGCGGCAACGCGGCGGCGGCCACGCTCTGGCCCACGCGGCGGCTCGCCTCGTCGGGCAACAGCAGCTCCAGATTGCTGATTTCGGGATAGTCGTCGGCCAGCACCTGTTTGGCTCGGGCCATGACAATGTTGCCGCCCTCGCCGCTCATCACACGGCCCAGCAGCAGCACATGGCGCATATCGTACACCGTGCGGTACAGCGCCAGCGCGTGACCCAGATACACGCCAATCGAGTCAAAAATCTTGGCGGCGCGCTCGTCGTCCTGCTCCATCAGCTTCTGCACAAATTTCAACTTCTCAGCCGGCGTGCCGTCGGGCAGTTCAATGCCGGCCGCCGGCGCCAGCAGCGCCACGCCGTCCTGCGACATGCACTTAACGCCGCAGCCGATGTCGCCCGACCATTCGTCCTCAAAGGCATTGTCCTGCCCGTCGACCGGCGCAAAGGCCAGCTCGTTGAGGCGTCCGGTAATGTTGCCGTTGCCGTCAATGTAGCCGGCGGCCAGACTCGTGCCCATAGCTATGCCCAGCACGTTGGTGTCGTTAAGCTCCATGGCGCCGGCCAGCGCCGTCACGTCGCCGTCGTTGGCCACCACCAGCGGCACATCGCCGATTTCCTTGGCGGCGTTGACGTAGATGTCCTTGACCACGCGGTCAAAGTCATCGGGCTGCACCTTGAGGAACAGCGAAGCCACCATCGTGCGGTTGGCGACATAGATGCCCGCCGACGATACGCCAATGGCATCGACACGCGGCATTTTGGACGCCGCCGTCTTGAAGGCGGTCACAATTTCGTTGTAGTGATAGGTCGGGTCAACGGTCACCTTGGGGTGCCAGATGACCTCCTCGCTGTAAATGGCCTCGCCGTCAACAACAGCCGACACCTTGCGGTCGCTGCCACCGGCGTCAAAGCCAATGCGGCAGCCGGTCAAATCACGGCTAAAGGCCTGCGTCACCTCGTGGTTGGCCGGACGCTGCTCGTACGACACGCCGACCACCTCAAACGCATGCTCATACACCCGCGCCATAAACTCGTTGTCAAAACGGCGCTTGCCATTGAGGCTGTAGACCTCCTTGATGTAGGCGTACAGCTCATCGCTGCCGCACACGGTGATGCGGAAGCCGCCAATCGCCCACAGCAGAAGCTTGACCAGCCGTTCGGCATAGGCCTTGTCGGCGTCGTCGTGCGCGCCGTCACCGATGATTTTGGTCTCCAGTGTAAAACGCTGTCCGTTCTCGCGCTCAATGGCAATGGCAAAGGGCTTGTTGGCCAGCTGTGCATACGCACGGTTAAAGGCCGACAGCGGCACAAAGCCGGGATTCAGCAGCGGCAGGTGCTTTACGTCAAACGAAATCCCCAGATGTTTCATGCCATACCCTCCTATTTCATGCGCGCCAGCCGGTCATTGACCTCGGCACGCATATTGTCGATGTGAGCATTGATAAAGTCGTCGGGATTGATGGTGTCGTCGACAATCAGTGCCGTGATGTCAAGCGCGTAGCTGCAACTATTGCAGGTGTCGACTGCGTGCGAGGCAAAGAACGTGGCGTTGGCGGCACGACGGGCAATGGCGGCCAGATCGTAGCGCTTGCCGCCAGCGCACTGCGACTTGAAGACGGCCAGAATGTCGGACGCCAGCTGCGGGTTGTGGTCGGTGTTAAAGACCACCTTGTCGCTGTCCACGACCCAGTCAAGGCCGCGCCACACCTCAAGGCTGTACATACGGCGCGGGCGCAGGTCGCGCGGCAGCTGACGCACCGCCTCAATGGTACGCAGCGCCACACCGACGTGGGTGTCGTGCTTGTCGGCCAGATTGTGCGTAAACAAAAATTCAGGCTGGCAGGCCTTAATCACTTCGGCAATCTCAGCGCTGCAAACGCCGTCGCCCGAAGCCTTACAAGCCTTGCTCGGATAGGCCAGCTGCACCATGGCGCTGTAATGACCCAGCTTAGCCGCGTCATCCTGCTCCTGACTGCGCACCTTCTGCATCTGCTCGTCGGTCATGGCAGCATACTCGCCGTCACGCGGCGAACCGGCGCCGTCGGTCACGACTACGGCGCTAAAGAACTTGCTGTCGCTCTCAAAGCACTCAATAATCGGCCCGTAGCCCATAATCTCAACGTCATCCTGGTGCGCCGCCACACAGAGATGCGTCGTGCGCGACAGTGCCTGCGCCACATCGCCGCCATCGGGAATGTAGATGTGCCCTTTATCGTTGTTCAACTTCATACCAATTCCTCCGTATATGTAAATTTTATTGTACGCTTACGTATGTCACCGCGCCGCGAGCCAGGCGCGCAGCGCCGCTTCGTCGCTGTTGAGCACCAGCTGCTGCGGAAAGTCGAGCTCTGCCAGCAGCGCCAGCGCGCTGTCAAACCGACCGACACTAAACTCACTGTGCGCGTCCGAGTTGACCACCACGCGGCAGTCTAACTTGCGGCACCAGCCCAGCCAGCTGCGAAAATTCTCCTCCGATTCACGCCAGCCAAACGAGGCATTGTTGACCTCAATCAGCGTGTTGGTCTGCACACACGCGCGCACTACCGCTTCGTGGTCAAAGTCGTAATCCGTCTGCCCGATATGGCCGAGACAGTCTACATGCTTGCTATGACAGGCTGCCAGCCAGTCGTCGGTGTTGCGCTTTCGGTCGCGCGTCGGCGAATAGGTGCCAAAGTGCTGCGAGCAGACCACAAAGTCGAGACCCGCCAGTATATCGTCGTGCAAATCCAGCCCACCGCCCGGCAGCAGATTGACCTCACAGCCGCACCACAGCGTCAGCCCGTCTACCGACTCGGGCAGCGAGTGACGCATGGTCGAGAAGTGCCAGCGATGCGGCGCGTCCTCGATCTGCGGCCCGTGGTCGGTGATGCACAGCGCCGCCAGCCCTTGGCCGCGCGCCGCGTTAATCATCTCGCGAATGGACGAAAAGGCGTGTGTCGACGCCAACGAATGGGTGTGCAGGTCGGCGACTATCCTCATGGACTGCCCTCATTGGGCAAGGCGGCCAGTGTCTGCTCCTCCTGCTGCCGTTCGCTCTCGGCAATGACCTTCTGCGCCACCACCTTGGGCGGGTCGTCGGCCTTTACAGGACTTTTATCCGCCGCGCTAACGGCGTTGATAAAGTGCTGATTGATGCGGTCGGTAAACTCCTTGGCGGCATTGTAGCCCATCTTCTTGTGGCGCAGGTTCATCGACGCCACCTCAATGATAATGGCCAGGTTGCGGCCCGGCTTGACCGGCACCTCCAACAGCGGCACTTCAACGTCCAAAATCGTAGTCGTCATCTGCTCCAGCCCCAGCCGGTCGTACTGTTTCTTTTCATCCCAGTACTCGAGATGAATGACCAGATCAATCTTCTCGGTCTGCTTAACCGCGCCCATACCGAAGATACGGCGCACATCCACCACGCCGATGCCGCGCAGCTCGATGTAGTGGCGAATTAGCTCGGGCGCCGTGCCGACAAGACTCTTGGCCGATACGCGCTTAATCTCAACGGCATCGTCTGCAATCAACCGGTGTCCACGCTTAACCAGCTCAATGGCCGTCTCCGACTTACCCACACCGCTGTCACCCAGCAGCAGAATACCCTCGCCGTAAACCTCAACCAAAACGCCATGGCGCGTAATGCGCGGCGCCAACTGCACATTGAGGTAGGCAATCATAGCGCTGGTGAGATAGGCCGTTGAGTCCTGCGTCTGCAAGACCGGTACCTCATACTTCTGCGCCATCGCCATGCACTCGTCAAAAGGCGGAATGCCGCGGCTGAGAATGAGCGCCGGAATTTTCTTGGACAACAGCTGTTCAAAGCTGGCACTGCGCTCGGCACTCGTCAGTTTTTCCAGATAGGTCGTTTCCACCTTGCCCATCATCTGAATACGCGAGGCGTCGAAGTAGTCAAAAAAACCGGTCAACTGCAACCCGGGCCGGTTGACATCGACGGTCACAATGTCAATGTCCTCCATATGCTCCGGCTCGTACAGCACTGTCAAGTGAAACTCATTGATAAGAGTCGTCAGCTTAACCTTGTGCATCGCATCCACAGCGCCACATCCTTTCACGCTATTATACCCAAGCCTGTCCCAAAAGGCAAGAAAAAACAGGCGGGAAAACCCGCCCGTTTGTATTACAAATCAAACAGCGACGTCTGCAGCGTGTCGGGCAGACTGCTCAGCGCGCCCAGCCGCCGCAGGCTCTCAATGTGTGACTTGTTTAGCTTGGCGCACCGCGCCTGCAAATCCTCGACCGCCATAAACGGCTTGTCGCGCTCACGCACAATTTCCATGGCCGCCACATCGCCCAATTGCGGAATCGCCGTCAACGGCAGCCGCAGCGCGCCGTCCTCAATGAGGTAGTCAACAGCGTCCGACTTGTAGATGTCGACAGGCAAGAACCGAAAGCCGCGCAGCGCAAACTCGTAGGCAACCTCGGCCACCGTCAATTCGTCATTTTCCTTGGCCGACCGCGTCGGCTTCTTTTTCAACAGCCGCAGCACGCGCCGCACCTCGTCCAGCCCGTTGGTCATGGTGTCGATGTCAAAGGTCTTGGCGCGGATGGAAAAATACGAGCTGTAAAAGGCCAGCGGATAATGCACCTTGTACCACGCAATACGGAAGGCGGCCATGACATAGGCCACGGCGTGCGCCTTGGGAAAGAGATACTTAATCGCACGGCACGACTCTATGTACCAGCGCGGCGTGTCACAGGCCACCATCGCCTGCTCCTGCTCGGCGTTAAAGCCCCTTCCCTTACGCACGCTTTCCATGATATTGAACGCCGTTTTGGCCTCCATGCCGCGCTGCATCAGCGTGTGCAGAATGTCGTCGCGCGTGCCCACGACGTTTTTCAGCGTGCAGGTGCCCGATTTAATCAAGTCCTCGGCGTTATTTTTCCACACCATCTCGCCGTGCGACAGGCCGGAAATGCGCAGCAAATCATCAAAGCTGGTCGGCTTGGCCGTCATCAGCATACCGCGCACAAAGTTGGTGCCAAACTCAGGCACCGCCACCGCGCCCGACGGTCCCAGCAGCTCGTCCTTGCTGTAGCCCAGCACCGACGAGTCGGTAAACATTTGCAGCACCTCAGGCGCGCCCAGCGGCACCTCCTCATTGCTCACGCCGGTCAAATCGGCCAGCATTTTCAAAATGGTCGGGTTATCATGGCCGAGAATGTCCAGCTTGAGCAGATTTTCCTCAATCGAGTGGTAGTCAAAGTGGGAAATAACCATGTTGTCGCCCACCTTGTTGGCAGGGTACTGCACGGGGCAAAACTCATTGATGTCCATGCCGTCGGGCAAAATCAGCACGCCGCCGGGGTGCTGACCCGTCGACCGGCGCACGCCCTCCAACCCTGCCGCCAGCTTCTCCTGCTCGACACGCGTCATCGACTTGCCGTAGATGTCCAAATACTCGCCGACAAACATCAGCCCCATGCGCTCTTTGATGGTGCCGATGGTGCCCGCCTTGTAGACGTTGTTGTCGCCAAACATTTCCAGCGTGTGCTTATGCGCCTCGGCCTGATACGCGCCCGAAAAGTTAAGGTCAATGTCCGGCTTCTTGTCGGCCTCAAAGCCCAGGAAGATGGCAAAGCTGATGTCATAGCCGTCCTTGACATAGGGCGCGCCGCAATGCGGGCACAACTTGTCCGGCAAATCAGGGCCGCAGGCCGCGCCGCTGTCCTCGGGAAACTCCCACGACTGGCACCGCTCACAGCGGTAGTGCGCCGGTAGCGCGTTAACCTCGGAAATACCGGCCAAAAACGCGACAATCGACGACCCGACGCTGCCGCGCGAGCCAACCTGATAGCCACACTCAACGCTGCGCGCCACCAGCCGCTGCGCGCTGACGTAAATCACGGCATAGCCGTGGTCAATAATCGAATTCAGCTCCTTGTCGACACGCTCCTGCAGCATCGGCGGCAGCTTGTCACCGTAGTAGCGCTGAATACCCTCGCGCGTCATACGGCGCAAGTCCTCTTTATCGCCCTCAATAACGGGGAAAAATTCGCCCGATTTAATCGGCGACACATGTTCAATGGCGTCGGCAATGGCGTTGGGGTTTTCCACCACAACGGCATAGGCCTTGTCCTCACCCAGATAGGCAAATTCGGCCAGCATCTCATCGGTTGTCTTGAGGTAAAAGGGCTGCGGCACCTGCGACTTGGGATATTTGCGGTGCAGCACCTCGCGCGCTGTCTCCTCCTCCGGCTCACAAAAATGCACGTCGCCCGTCGCCACCACGGGAATACCCAGCTTCTCGCCGATGTCCAGCACCTTGACGTTGAAATCGCGCAGCTGCTGCTCGCTCTCGGCCGCGCCGTTATACAGCATAAAGGCGTTGTTGCAAATGGGCATGATCTCCAGATAGTCGTAGAACCGCGCGATCTCGCACAGTGTGTCGTCGTCCTCACCGCGCACAACGGCCTGAAACAGCTCACCGCGCTCGCACGCCGATCCAATCAGCAGACCGTCGCGCAGCCGCGCCAGCAATGCCTTGTCATAGCGCGGCTTCTTGTAAAAACAGTGCAAATGGCTCTCACTAACCAAGCGGTAGAGGTTGGTCAGCCCCGTCTGATTTTTAGCCAAAACGGTGATATGGCGCAACCGCTCACTGGCGTTGCGCGCTGTCACATCGTCGCACAGATAGCCCTCGACACCGTACAGCACCTTGATTTTGTGTTTCTTGGCCGCCGCGTTGGCGTCGGGAAAGCAGTGCACCACGCCGTGGTCGGTAATGGCCACGGCACCGTGACCCCAGCGCGCCGCCGTGGCAATCAGCTTTTTGACGTCGCTGACACCGTCCTCGGCCGACATATTGGTGTGCAGATGCAGCTCAACGCGCTTGTGCTCGGCGTCGTCTTGCCGCAGCACCGGCTCGACAAGCTCGATGGCGGTCATGTAAAACATGTCCTCGCTGTCCTCGCGGTAGGTGTTCTCACGCAGACTGCCCTTGACGCGCACCGTCGCACCCTTCTTGGCCAGCGGTAAAAAAGCCAGCGACAGCTTGGTGCCCTCCTTGGCGTTGCGCGGGTCGGCGTTGTAGCAAACACGCACGGCGCCACTGTCGTCGCCCATGCAAAATTTAATGTTGTAAGCGCCCTTGACGCGCTGGTTAAGCGCGTGGTCGGTCGAAAAAATCGTACCCTCAATGGTGTACTTGCGGTTGCCCGGCACCAGTTCATCCATCGGCGTTATTGCGTCGCCGCCACGTCCCGAAGCCTTGGCACGAGCCGCCTTGGCCGCCGGTCTGGCGGTCGGCTCAGCCGGCTTGGGCGTGTCGGACACCGTCTGCTCATACGCCCATGTCTCCCGGTCACCCACCGTGACCTTATTGACCAGCGACAGCTCCAGCGCCACCAGCCCAAAGCGCTCCTTAATGGCCGTCTTGAGCCGCGTCAGCGTCGCCTCGTCAACGGCGTCATCGGCGCTAACCGACATACTCATCGACTGCGCCTGCCGGTCGGCCGCCGCACTGACGACGGTAAAAGTAACGTTGCTGTCAAAAGGCAGCAACGCATTAAGTGTCGCGATATCCATGTCAACCCATCCTATGTAGCATCAATCAGCGCCATCAGCTCGTCCACCAGCTGCTCCTGCGCCACTTTTTTCACAATTTGACCCCTGGCAAACAACAGGCCCTCGCCGTCGCCGCCGGCAATGCCGAAGTCGGCATCGGCCGCTTCGCCCGGCCCGTTGACCGCGCAGCCCATGACCGCCACTTTCATCGGCCGGTCATAGCCGTCCAGCCGCCGCTCAACGTCGTAGGCCAGCGCGCGCAAATCAATGCGCGTGCGCCCGCACGTCGGGCAGGCCACCACCTCAACGCCGCGCCGCAGCCCCAACGCCTGCAAAATGGCGCGCGCCGCGCGCACCTCCTCGCACACATCCTCGGTCAGCGACACGCGCAACGTGTCGCCAATGCCGTCGGCCAGCAGCGCGCCCATGCACACCGCCGACTTGATGATGCCGTGATACAGCGTACCCGCCTCGGTCACGCCCAAATGCAGCGGCACGTCCGACACCTGTCGCATCAGCCGGTAGGCCTCAATGGTACGCGTCACCGACGATGACTTCAGCGAAATGCAGATGTCCTCAAAGCCAAACTCATGCAACATTGCCATCTGCGTCGTCGCCGACTCCACCAGCGCGGCCGCCGTCGGCGCGCCGTGCTTGGCCAGCAGCGTCTTGCTCACTGAGCCGCTATTAACGCCAATGCGTATCGGCACGCGCGCCGCTTGGCACGCCTGTGCCACAGCACGCACACGCTCGGGCGCGCCGATATTGCCCGGGTTAATACGCACCTTACTCACGCCCGCCGCCACCGCGTCAAGCGCCAGTCTGTAGTCAAAATGAATGTCGGCCACCACCGGCAACGGCGAAGACGCCGTGATTTCGGCCAGCGGCGCGATAGCCGCCTTGTCGGGCACCGCCACGCGCACAATCTGACAGCCGGCGTCGGCTAGCCGCCCAATCTGCGCTAGCGTCGCGGCACTGTCGCGCGTATCGGTGTCGCACATCGACTGCACCGACACCGGCGCGCCGCCGCCGATTTTAACGCCGCCGACCTGAATAAACCGGCTCATCGTGAAAGAATACGCGCAATGTCGCCGTAAAAGACGACCACCATCAACAGCATCAGTAGAATGAAGAAAATGGCGTGCAGCATGCCCTCAAACTTAGCTGGGATCTTGCGGCGTATGATCATTTCAATGAGAATAAACAGAATGCGTCCGCCGTCCAGCGCCGGCAAGGGCAGCTGATTAACCACGGCCAGGTTCAGGGCAATCATAGCGGCAAACATCAGGAATGTGCGCAGCATACCGCCCGCCGTGCTGCCCGAGGTCGCCACCTGATTGATTGTGTCGGTCATACCCACCGGGCCCATCAAATCGGTCACTTTCGCGGAACCGTTAAACAGCATGGCCACAGACGTCGTCACCAGCTGTACCATCTCCAGCGACTTGTTGCCGGCAAACGCCACGCGGTCACCAAAATCAAAGGTATCGTATCCCATGGTAAAGCCGTACAGCTTGCCGTACTCATCCTTACCCTGCACCTTCTGATGCTTCCAGGTAAAGTCATTAATCTCAATTTCTTTTCCGTCGCGCTCAACGACAATATCTTGTACCTCATCTTTGGCCAAGCTGAGGAAAAATCCGACATAATCGTAACTGTAAACGTGCTTTCCGTTAATCTTGACAAAGCGGTCACCCACCTGTAAGACGTCGGTATAGGCAAAAGGCTCGTATTTGGTCTGGTCAATGTAATAATTCACATAGCTCTGCAACGCCGCTTTCTTATCGGCCGGCGTTGCCGGGTCGGCGATCGTGGCGTACACCTCGGTCATGGTGGGTAGCGTCGTATAGCCATAGTCGTCCAACACAGCCATGGCGACCTGCTCATCCTGTTGGCTAAACTGACCGTCATAGAAGTCGACGATTACCGGCACATTGTCGCCATCCTTGAGGCAGGCCAACACAAACAGCAGCAACACACCGACCAATACGTTCATAAACGAACCGGCCAGCAGCACCAAAATACGCTGCCAGCGCGGACGGTTGCCAAAGGCATGCGGATTTTCGCTATCCTGATCCTCGCCCTCCATGGCACAAAAGCCGCCAATAGGCAGCGCGCGAATAGTAAAGAGCGTTTTCTTGCCCTGTTTTTTATAAATCTTGGGTCCCATACCGATGGCAAACTCGTTGACCTGCACCTTGCACAGTCGCGCCACAATAAAATGGCCAAACTCATGCGCCACCACCATGATGCCCAGAATAACAATCATCAGCAAAATGGAAAACACAATCGACATACGCCTTCTCCTTTACCTCATAAGCAATGCGCTCAGTATACCATAGTTCAGCCCGGCTTACCAGCCGCGCCCATCTTCTTTCGCACCTCGGCGTCCAGCGCCAGGCAGTCGTCAGCACTCGCCACGGCAGGCCAATCAGCCGCAAGCTGTTGCGCCACAAGCGCCTCAATGTCCAAAAAGCCGACGCGTCCCGCTAAAAAGTCCGCCACAGCCACCTCGTTGGCGGCATTAAGCACCACGCAAGCCGCCTGTCCGGCCGCCGCCGCCTGTTTGGCCAGCCGTAAGCAGCCAAAGGTCTGCTCGTCAGGCGGCGCAAAGGTCAGCGTCGACGCCGTCGACCAGTCAACACAAGGCACCGGTGTGTCCAGCCGCCGTGGATAAGACAGCGCATAGGCAATCGGCACACGCATATCAGCAACACCCAGCTGCGCCAAGGTCGCGCCGTCACAAAACGTGACCATTGAATGAACAATACTCTGTCGATGCACCGTTACGCCAATGTCCTGCGGCGCCAGCCCAAACAGCCGCATCGCCTCAATCAATTCCAAGCCCTTGTTCATCATCGTGGCACAATCAACGGTGATCTTCGCGCCCATATTCCACGTCGGGTGCGCCAACGCGTCGGCCGCGGTATACGCCGCCAATTGCCCGCGGCTCTTGCCGTAAAACGGCCCGCCCGATGCTGTCAAGGTAATGTTCTTGACTTCACTGCGAGCGGCACCCTGCAAGCACTGAAAAATCGCCGAGTGTTCGCTATCCACCGGCAGCAGCGCAACGCCCTTGCGCTGCACTGCCTGCATCACGTACTCACCACCCACCACCAGCGATTCCTTGTTGGCCAGCGCCACATCGCGTCCGGCGGCAATCGCGGCCAGCGTAAACGGCAGACCGGCTACGCCGACAATGGCGTTCAACACCATGTCGCATTCGCAGTCCAGCACATCAAACAGATTGTCGCTTACAACAACGCCGGTGTCGGCCAAGCGAACGCGCAAAGCAGCGGCAGCTGTTTTGTCAGCCACCGCCACCATTTGAGGTCGAAATTCACGCGCCTGCCGCTCCAGCAAGTCGACATTGCGACCCGCCGTCAGCGCTACAGGTGCCCAGCCCCAGCTTTTTAGGATGTCCAGCGTCTGCACGCCAATCGAGCCGGTTGAGCCAAATATGATAAGCTTTTTCACTTGATAACCACGGGCGCAATTTGCAACATGAGCGCCACATAAGGCGCGACAAAGATAATAGAATCAAAGCGATCCAGCGCACCGCCGTGACCCGGCAGCAACCGGCTGTAATCCTTGATGCCAAACGAGCGCTTGATGTAGGAGAAGCAGAGGTCACCAAACTGCCCCACCGCGCCGCCAAACAGCGCCACAACCAGCAGCCAGACAAAGTCAATGTCATGGAAATACACAACCTTGAGCACCATGCCCAGAATTCCGGCAAACAGCATCGCGCCCAGCAACCCGCCAATCGAGCCCTCAACGCTTTTCTTCGGGCTAATCAACGGCGCCAAACGGTGCTTACCCAGCACCACGCCGACCTGATAGGCCAAGATATCGCACCCAAAGGCAATGCAGAAGGGCAGCAGACACAGCTCAACGCCAAACGGCCCGTGCGCAATGATTTGAATCGCACTTAAAAACGAGGGCACCACAAGCGCGGCAAATAGCGCGGCACCAATCTGCCCCAACCCCATCACCTTGACGGATGCGTCGCCATAATCGGGTCGTACCGTCAACATACCGGCGGCAAACAATAAGACCACAAAGCCAAAGACAACGGCCGCCAGCACAACCGGCGACAGCTGATAGTAAAACCACAGCGGCATAAACACCGCCATAGCCATAGACACACCCACCATAAAGCGGTGCTTGACAAAGCCGGTCGCCCACAACAGCTCGTAAGCGCCCAGCGCGGCAATCGCGGCAATGGCATAGGGCAACACAACTTGCGGCGCAAAAAACAGCACGACAATCAGCAAGGGCAGCAAAATAATGCCGACTATATAACGTACAAGCAAAACATCAACCTCCGAATTTACGCTGGCGCTGTTGAAACGCCAATATGGCGCGGTCAATCTCAGCCGGAGAGAAGTCCGGCCACAGCGTATCGGTAAAATAGAGCTCGGCATACACCGACTGCCACATCAAAAAATTGGACAGGCGGTATTCGCCGCTGGGACGAATAATCAAATCGGGGTCAGGCATCCCCGCCGTGTCTAGGCGCGACGTCAACACCGCCTCGGTAATGTCCTCCGGCTTGAGCTGACCCGCAGCGACATCGGCGGCCACCGCGCGCACGGCGCGTACCACCTCGTCTCGTCCGCCGTAGTTAAAGCATATGTTGAGGTTGGCCTTGGTATAACGCGCCGTCTCGCGCTGAGCGCGGTCAATCAGCGCCAGCAAATGCGGTGGCACCCGGCTCAGATCGCCCAAAAAACGGACACGCGACTGCTCGGCCTCGGCCTTTTCAATGACCTCGTTGAGAAACTTCTCCATCAGCTTGAAAATGCCCAGCACTTCCTCCTCGGCGCGCTTCCAGTTCTCGGTCGAAAAGGCGTAGAGCGTGATGTACTCAATGCCGATGTCGCGGCAGTAGTAGATGACCTTGCGCACCGAGTCGCTGAACCCGGCAATGTGCCCGGCTGTGCGCGGTAGCCCGCGCTTTTTGGCCCAGCGGCCGTTGCCGTCCATGACAATGCCGATATGTCGGGGCAACCGCGCCGGGTCAAAACTCACCGGCGCGGCGGCTTTCTTTTTCCACATATTAGACTGCCAACAGCTCTTTCTCTTTGTCGGCCACCATCTCGTCAATGCGCTTGGTCGCCTTGTCGGTCAGCGTCTGAATTTCCTTTTCGGCGTCCTTGAGGTCGTCCTCGGTAATCTCGCTCTTTTTCTTCTGCTCCTTGCACTCGTCAATGACCTCACGACGCAGGTTGCGCACGGCCACCTTGCCCTCCTCGGCAAACTTATGCACCTGCTTAATCAAGTCACGACGGCGTTCCTCGGTCAACTGCGGAAAGCCGAGCCGAATCATCTTACCGTCGTTCTGGGGATGAATGCCCAAGTCCGACTGGTCAATGGCGCGCTCAATGTTTTTCAGCGCCGAGGCGTCCCACGGCTGAATCACCAGCGTATGCGGCTCGGGTACGCTGACCGAGGCCATCTGCTGAATGGGCGTGGGCGTGCCGTAGTAATCAACCATAATGCGGTCGAGCACCGCGGCATTGGCGCGACCGGCGCGAATGGTGGCAAACTCGTGTTTCAACACCTCAAGTGTCTTGACTATCTTCTCATCAAAAGCGGCAAACTGGCTCATAGCTATGCTCCTCTCACAATTGTTCCGATTTTTTCACCGTTGGCAGCGCGGTGGATATTTTCAGGGTCCTTTAGTTCAAAGACAATAATTGGCAGCTGGTTGTCCATCGACATGGCTGTCGCCGTCGAGTCCATGACGTTGAGATGGTCGCGCAGTATGGTGTCGTAGTCGAGCGCATCATACCGCTTGGCGTCGGGATTGGTGCGCGGGTCGGCGTCATACACGCCGTCAATGTTCTTGGCCAGCAGCACGACCTCGGCCTTGAGCTCAACGGCTCTCAGCACCACCGCCGTATCGGTGGAGATGTACGGAATGCCCAAGCCACCGGCGAAGATGACAACGCGACCCTTTTCAAAGTGGCGAATCGCCCGCGCGCGGTAGTACGGCTCGGCCAGCGCGCGCATCTCAATGGCCGTCATCACGCGCACGTCAACGCCGCGCGCCTCCAGGTTTTCCGCCAGTGCCAGCGCATTGATGGTGGTGGCAAGCATGCCCATCTGGTCGGCGCGTACGCGGTCATTCATCATCTTGCCCTCAACCGTGCCACGCCAGATGTTGCCGCCGCCCACAACAATACCGACCTCGATACCGTCGTCAACGCAACGCTTAATGGCATCACACACCTGTCCGACAAACGGCAAATCAAAGCCCCGCTTGTCCTTTCCGGCCAGCGCCTCGCCGCTGATTTTAATCATAACGCGTTTGTACTTGACCACGGTTAACCCCTCCTTGTAAAAAACCCCTACAAGCGATAAAACCTGTAGGGGTGTTGGACTGCTAATTACTGCATCATTTTGCTGACTTCGTCGGCAAAATTATCCTCGCGTTTGGCAATGCCCTCGCCCTTTTCGTAGCGAACAAAGCTGTTGATGGTAATGGTGCCGCCCAGCTCCTTGGCTGTCTGGTCAACATATTGCTGCACCGAGATTTTGTTTTCCTTGACATAGGGCTGACTCAGCAGGCACACCTCTTGGAAGTACTTGCCAATGCGGCCTTCGACGATTTTTTCGGCGACGTGCTGCGGCTTGCCCTCTTCCAAAATCTGCGCCATGATAATGTTTTTTTCGTTCTCGACGACAGCGGCGTCAGCGTCGGTGTCGCGCAGCCACATCGGCTTCATAGCCGCCGTCTGCATGGCCACATTGCGGCCCAGCTCAACGATAGCGTCGTTGCCCTTGAGGTTGTCGCTGACGGTCATATTAATCAACACGCCGATGCGGCCACCCATGTGGTTGTAAGCGACGTTGACATTGTCGGGGCTGTAGACGAAGCGGCGGATTTGAATGTTCTCACCGATGACCTGCACCTTTTCGCGCGTCATCTCGGCCACTGTCTGCTCGCTGCCGGGGTACTTGCAGTTGCCCAGCGCCTCGAGATCGGCGGGACCTTCGGCGGCAATCAATGCCGACACGGTCGAAATAAAGTCGACAAACTGGTCGGACTTGGCGGCAAAGTCGGTCTCGCTGTTGACTTCGACAATCGCACCGGCGCCCGAAGCGACGACCGTAGCGCAAATCATGCCGTCAGCGGCCACGCGCGACGCCTTTTTGGCGGCGGCGGCCAGTCCCTTTTCGCGCAGGAACAGAAGAGCCTTTTCCATGTCGCCGTCTGTTTCCACCAGCGCCTTTTTGCAATCCATCATGCCGGCGCCGGTTGTCTCACGCAGCGCGGCTACATCTTTAGCGGTAAATCCCATAGCTATCTCTCTCCTCTTATTCGGCGTCGGTGGTCGCTTCGGTCTCAGTCTTGGCCTTGGTCGACTTCTTGGTCACCTTTTTGACTTCCTCGACAATAGCTTCTTCAACGGCCTTGACCTTCTCCACAACAGCTTCACCGGCCATTTTGGCGCCGATTACAACTTCTTCAACCGCTTCAATGGCGGTTTCCTTGACTTCCTCCACCTTTTCGGCCACTTTTTCCTTCACCGTCTCTTTGGCAGGAGCGGCGACAAACTCTTCGGCGGCAACAACAGGAGCCGTGGCAGGTGCCGACGCGCTGTCGGTGGTCTGCTCGCCCTGACGACCCTCCAGCACGGCGTTGGCCATGGCCTGGCTAATCAGCTTGATGGCGCGGATGGCGTCATCGTTGCCCGGGATGGGGTAATCAATCTCATCGGGGTCACAGTTGGTGTCGGCAATGGCCACGATGGGAATATTCAGCTTGCGCGCCTCGGCGACGGCATTGCGCTCCTTGCGCGGGTCAATGATAAACAACGCGCCCGGCAGCTTGCGCATGTCCTTCACGCCGCCCAAGTACTTGTCCAAACGCTGCGCTTCGCCGCGCAGCTTAATGACTTCCTTCTTGGTCAGCATGTCAAAGGTACCGTCCTCTTCCATGCGTTTGATCTGCGCCATACGGTCAATGCTGCGGCGCATGGTGGTAAAGTTGGTCAGCATACCGCCCAACCAACGGGCGTTGACATAGTACATGCCGACGCGCTCGGCCTCTTCCTTGATGGCCTCCTGCGCCTGCTTCTTGGTGCCGACCATCAGAATGGTCTGGCCGCTGGCCGACAGCTGGCGTACGAAATCGTAAGCCTCCTCCAGCTTGCGAACCGTTTTCAACAGGTCGATGATGTAGATACCGTTGCGCTCGGCAAAGATGTACTTCGCCATTTTGGGGTTCCAGCGACGGGTCTGGTGACCGAAATGGACACCGGCTTCGAGCAGCTGCTTCATGGATACGACTGGCATAGTTTTTTCCTCCTCATTGTTGGCCCTCCCCGTTCTGCCGCAAGGCTTTGCCAAGCGGACAATAAGATAAACGGGTGTGGATTGCACTACAATCTTCGCCATAGTGCCATGGCATTGTACCACAACCATCCGGCATTTGCAAGGGAAAAGCGGCCGATTCTGGCAATATTTCGCCGCTAACCCTGCGGATACAGCTCGTCCAGCACCGCCTTGAGACGGCTGGGAATGTTGGTCATAATGCCGTCTGCGCCGCGCTTTGCCAGCAGCCGCATATCGTCGGCGTCGTCAATGGTCCAGTAATGCACCGCCATATTGTGCCGGTGCATGGCATTGATGAAAAAAGACGTGTGCAAATTCAACCCCATCTGCTCCATCGGCAGCTGCAGCACGGCGGCATGCGAGTTGACAAACACGTCCAGCCCCAGCCAGTGCGTCACATACAGCGCCGTCACGCCCGATGCCTGCGGCGAGTATAGCACGCCGTCATGCGCGTCGGCATAGGCGACAATGTCATCGTAAATTTCCTTGTGAAAGGACGCCAACACCACGCGGTCGAAGGTGTCATACTGCCCGTCCAACCGCTCGAGTAGCGCAATCACCGCCGCCAGCGCCGCGCGCCCCGTCTCACCCGATTGCTTTATCTCAACATTGATGGTATTATCAGGAAAAGAGACAATAAGCTCCTCCAGCGTCGTCACTAAAAACCTCTCGGCATCGCGCGCGATGTAGCCATCGCCGTGCGGCACGTCGGTCGGCTTGACGCGCTGACCCTCGAAATTAGTGAAAAAGACGAGTTGCTCCGACACCTTGTGCCCGTTGCTCTCCGGCTCAACGGCGTTTTCATAGCCAAAGTCGACCTGCTGCGCCACCAAATCAGAATAAGCCCAGTCGCTGATGGCGCCGCTGACATTGGTCTTGCGGTCGAGCGTCGTGTCGTGCGACAGAATAATGACGCCATCCTTGGTCATCGACACATCGGTCTCCATCATGCAGGTCGGATCAATGCCGTAGGCGTTTTGAAAAGCCTCCAGCGTATTGTCGGGAAACTCGCGGTTGCCGCCGCCGTGCGCAATCAACAGCGGCCGCGCGCCGTCGGCGATACGCAGCCGATTGTTGTCGGTCGCCTGCGGACGCGGCAGCGCAAAGCAAACGCCAAAAAACACCAACAGCGCCAGCAGCACCAGCCCGAATATCTTCCACTTACTCCGTTTCTTCTTGATTGCTTCCATCAAAACCCCTCTTTCTCTGCAACGGATGCAGCGTCGCCGCCCGTCGCATATCCTCGCTGATGACGTGTGTGTAAATCTCGGTCGTGTTCAAATGCTCGTGGCCCAGCACCTCCTGCACCACGCGGATGTTTGCGCCGCCGTTGAGCATCATGGTCGCCGCCGAATGGCGCAGCTTGTGCGACGAGTAATCGGACAGGCCTATCAACATCAGATTTTTCTTAACCATCTTGTGCACCGTCTGCACGTGCATCCGGTTGCCGCGTCCCGACACAAACAGCGCCGGCGTATGTACCACAGCAAGCGCCTTCCGCGCCGCCATATAGTCGCTCAACGCCGCCTTGGCCATGTCGTTGAGATAGACGATGCGCACCTTGTTGCCCTTGCCCAGCACGCGCAACGTGTCGGTTTGCCAGTCCTGCATGTTCAGCCCCACCAACTCGGAAATACGCAGCCCGCACACCAAAAAGACGGTAATAATCGCCGTATCACGCACCTTGTGCGTACCCGTTACGCTGTCCAGCAGCGCGCCGCTCTGCTCCACGGACAAAAACTTGGGCAAATCCTTCTTGGCCTTGGGCGCGTCCAGCCCGGCAATGGGGTTTTCGTCCAGCACATGTACCTTGACCGTCAGATACTTAAAAAAGCTGTTGAGACACGACACCTTGCGCGCACGCGCCGCCGCGCCCAGTCCGACGCGCGAGCCGGGGCTGTTCTGCTGCTGCAACCGCTCGCGGCTGAGGTAGTTGAGAAAGGCGTAGACCTCGGTAATGCTCACCTTTTCCAAAAAAGCTTTATCCACATCGTCGATTTCAATGGCGTCGAAGGGCACGTCCTCGCCCACCAGCCCGCGCTGCCGCTTGCAAAAGCGCAAAAAGTGCCGCAAGTCCAGCAGATACTCGTCACATGTCTTGCGCGAGTGGTTTTTAATCGACTCGTGATAGGTGATAAAATCGCGTACCAACGGCGGCCAGCGACCGCTCTTGAGATAATCAGACACAGGCTCACCGCCTTAAAAGGAGTTGACAACCATGCTCACCAAAACGATGGATACCCCCATCGGCCCCATCAGCATCGTTGCCAAGGGACAGTATATCACATCACTGTCATTTGGCAAGGCTGACGCCACCAAAAACGATGGTACAGACGTCGAAGCCGAACTGCTCGACCGCGCCGAGAGCCAACTGCACGAGTACTTTGCCGGTACCCGCCGCGACTTCGACCTGTTGCTTGAGCTGACCGGCACCGACTTCCAGCGCGCCGTCTGGACGCGCTGCGCGCAAATCCCTTGCGGCCAGACCATCACCTACGGTCAGCTGGCCGCCGACATCGGTCGTCCCAAAGCCGCGCGCGCCGTCGGCATGGCCATGCACGACAACCCCATTGTGCTGATTGTGCCCTGCCACCGCGTCGTCGGCGCCACCGGCAGCCTGACCGGCTTTGCCGGTGGGCTCGACACCAAGCGCTGGCTGTTGGATAACGAACAGTCGCACTCATAACCCCGCACACTTTTGCCCATACTGATGATGCAAAGGAGGAATACTATGTCATCATTACTCTATATCAAGGCCAACCCCAAGCCACTTGAGCAATCGGTCACCTTTCAGCTGTCCGAGTCCCTGCTCACCGACTACCAAGCAACCCACCCCGACACCGTCGTAACCACGCTCGACCTGTACGCCAATCCGCCGCGTTTTCTCACAAGCGACGACCTGTCCGCGCTCTTTTCCGGCGCCGACAGCGACATCCGCCGCACAGCCCA
The DNA here is from genome assembly GCA_031549605.1 of Oscillospiraceae bacterium. GTDB lineage: Bacteria > Bacillota > Clostridia > Oscillospirales > UBA929 > WRAI01. Next base: position 22,879 of record JAVBPM010000059.1, read on the forward strand.
GCAGTTTGCCGCCGCCGACCGCTATCTCATTGCCGCGCCCATGTGGAACCTGTCACTACCCGCCATTCTCAAGGCTTACATCGACCACGTCATGTTGGCCGGCGTCACCTTCAAGTACACCGCCAACGGCCCGGTCGGGCTGCTAAGCGACAAAGGCAAAAAAGCCGTCTACTGTGTCGCGCGCGGCGGCAGCTACAGCCAGCCGCCGACAAACGCCTTTGAAAACGGCGAACGCTACCTAAAAACGGTGTTCGGCTTCATGGGCATCGACGACTTTTCCACCGTCAGCTGTGAAAACACCAACGTGCTCACCGGCGACGCCCGCGCCGCCGCCGTCAGCGAGGCCATCAGCCGCGCTGCCCAAGCGGCGACTAGCTTTTGAATCTGCGACGGCACCGACAAAATCGGTGCCGTCTACATATTTTGTTCGCCATCTGTGGCTTTTTTCCTATTTTCAGGCAGTTAGTGCAAAGGAGGTCTGCTATGACACGCGCCATCGACACCAGCACCGACGCCGCCATTGCCCTGTACCAGAGCATGGTCTACGGCCTCGCGTTGACGCGCACGCGCAGCCCCAGCGATGCCGACGACATCTTTCAAGAGGTGTTCTTGGCTTACCACCGCAGAGCGCCCGACTTCAACGAGGAGGAGCACCGCAAGGCGTGGCTGCTCAACGCCGTCATCAACTGCACCAAAAAGCACCTCAGCCGCAAAACGCGCCACGAGGTGCCGCTGCCTGCCGACCTGCCTGTAGTCGAATTGCAAGCGCCCGAGGACACAGCGCTCTATGACGCGCTGCTGCGCCTGCCCGACAAGTACCGCACCGTCCTGCACCTCTACTACTTCGAGCAGCTGTCGGTCGACGACATCAGTCGCCGGCTCAAAAGCCGACCCGGCACCGTGCGTATGCAAATGACGCGCGCCCGCGAACAACTCAAGGAACAACTTAAAGGAGAATACTTCGATGAATAAGAAACGCATGCACAATATCAAAGAACAGCTTGTGCCCAGCCCCGAGGCCGTGCAGTCGCTGCACGAAACAGTGAACGGCCAGCCGCAGCGCCACGGCGCCGACCGCGCCATCCTCACGCGTGCACTGGCCGCCGCCGCCTGCCTGCTGTTGGTCATCGGCGCGATTGGCCTTTTCACCGCCCCGTCACCCGCCAAGGCCATCAAAGGCCTGCCCGCCGTCGACTTTACGCTGACTGAGGACACCAGCGGTATTGCCGCCAGCCGCATCGGCTTTTACAGCCTTATCAACTTCTTTGAATATCAGGCCGACAACATCATGATCGTGCGCGTTGACGCCGTACAGCTCAACGAAACCGAAGGCACGCAGCAATGCGACGTCACTGTACTGCAAAAAATCAACGGCAGCGACCTGCCTGACAGCTTCAGCTTCACCCAGCACCTGCTCGGCGGCTGTGTCGGCACCGAAGTGCCGCAGCTGCTCCGCACCGGCGGCGTCTACCTGCTGCCCTTCGGCAAAAACAACGAGGGCTACTACCTGATGGGTGACTATGACGTACTGTTTGAAATCGACGATCAAGGCGTTATCGCTTCGCACGCCACCTCGCCCGAGTTTACCGCCTTTAACGGCCAGCCTTACACGACGCTAACCGACGCCTTTGCCGCAATCACGCAGGACAAAGCAATGATGCTCAGCGTGTCGCCGCTGGGCATGGCCATGCGCAGCGGCTTTAAGCTGGTCGAGGCAACCGTCACAAGCGACACGGTCGACACCGTTGACCAGTATGGCACACCCATCAAATCCAACACCATCGCCATCGTCAAGGATTACAGCGACCTGGGTCTCAGCGGCTCAATTGATGTCACCTACTTTGCCGACGACGCTCTGACGTTGCAAAACGGCGCTGGCTACCTGCTGCTGCTTGAGGACTACGAAGGCCAATACTCAGTGTACAGCATGCGCGCCGCCGAGGTGCTGGCCGACGGCACAGTCCGCAGCTTTGACGTCGACAGCAACGCCTTTACCCCCTACAACGGCCAGTCAGCCGACCAAGTCCGCGCCGACGCCACTACGCTGTCGAGCCGGTAAACGCCACAGTGAGCACGCTCGGACGCCAACGCGTCCGAGCGTGCTCCTCTTTTACTCCAAATCATCCAGCAACACCCCCTGTCCGCAAAACACATCCACCATCATCATTGCGCCCAAACGATAACCGTACACAAACTGGTCAATTTCGGCTAAATGCGCCGCCTCCGCATTAGCGGCAAGATAATGGTTGAACCGTTCTGTCTGTCTGCAATCCAACATCATCAGTACCGCCTCCTGCCGCTCACAGAGTTGCCGTAGCACGCGACCATACATGGAATCGCGTCTAAACGGGCGCTCGTCCGGCTTGATATTGCCCCGTGCAAATTCCTCCAAAAGACTTGTCACAATACCATTCCCCTTGCATTTTTTAATCGCTAATACACGCATACAACAGAAGGAGCACCACAACCGTAATACTATTCCGATTGCACACAAAAATTTTCCAAACAATAAGCGGGGCCGCATGCGGCCCCGCTTATCTATTGCACAATCAGAAACAAGCGCTTGTCCTAATTGGGAATAGCTCTTTACTTATTTTTGAGGTTGAAGAAGGTCTTGATGCCTTCGTACTGCGCGCTGTCGCCCAGCTCGTCCTCAATACGCAGCAGCTGGTTGTACTTGGCGACGCGGTCGGTGCGCGACGGCGCGCCCGTTTTAATCTGACCGGCGTTGACGGCCACGGCGATGTCGGCAATCGTGACGTCCTCGGTCTCGCCGCTGCGGTGGCTGACAATGGCGGTGTAACCGGCGCGGTTGGCCATCTGAATGGCGTCCAGCGTCTCGGTCAGGCTGCCAATCTGGTTGACCTTGATCAGGATGCTGTTGCCAACGCCCATCTCAATGCCCTTGGACAGACGCTCAACATTGGTGACAAACAGATCGTCGCCCACCAGCTGAATCTGATCGCCCAGCGCGTCGGTCAGCATCTTCCAGCCTTCCCAGTCCTCTTCGCCCATGCCGTCTTCCAGGCTGATGATGGGGTACTTGGACGCGAAATTTTTCCACATTTTAACCATCTGCTGACGGGTCATAATCTTCTTGGCCTTGGGCAGGTGGTAGGTGCCGTCTTCCTTGTTGTACCAATCGCTGACAGCGGCGTCCATGGCAATTTTGAAGTCCACGCCCGGCTTGAAGCCAGCCGCCTCAATAGCCTCGACAATAACCTGCAGCGCTTCCTCGTCCTTCTTGAGGTTGGGCGCAAAGCCGCCCTCGTCGCCGACGGCTGTGGTGTGACCCTTGTCGTGCAGCACCTTCTTCAGCGCATGGAACACCTGAGCACCCCAGCGTAGGCCCTCGGCCCACGAAGTCGCGCCCACCGGCATGACCATGAATTCCTGAATGTCGACGTTGTTGGAGGCGTGCGCGCCGCCGTTGAGGATGTTCATCATCGGCACCGGCAGCGTTTTGGCGTTGGTGCCGCCGATATACTGGTACAGAGGCACGCCGGTCGCTTCGGCCGAAACCTTGGCGCAGGCCAGCGACACGCCCAGAATGGCGTTGGCGCCCAGACGCTCTTTGTTGGCGGTGCCGTCAAGGGCAATCAAGGTGCGGTCGATTTCGACCTGATCCAGCGCGTTAAAGCCCATCAGCGCCTCGGCGATTTCGCCGTTGACGTGCTCGACAGCCTTCAAAACGCCCTTGCCGCCGTAACGGCTCTTGTCGCCGTCGCGCAGCTCGCAGGCTTCGTAGATACCGGTCGAGGCGCCCGAGGGCACAGCGGCGCGGCCGACGTAGCAGTTGTTTTCGTCCTCGGCGTAAACCTCAACCTCAACGGTCGGATTGCCGCGCGAGTCAATGATTTCGCGTCCCACGATGTCGATAATTTCCAGGTACTTCTTCATGGTTATGCTCCTTTTTTTATCTTAATTTTTAGATTCGACTAACAAACAATCAGCGACTCGCCGGTCATGTCGGCCGGTTTGTCCAGCCCCAGCAGCGCCAGCATCGTCGGCGCGATGTCGCCCAACCGACCGCCGTCGCGCAGCTTGACGTCCTTGCCCACCACAATAAAGGGCACGGGGCTGGTCGTGTGCGCGGTAAACGGCGTCACGCCGTCGTCGTCCAGCATCTTGTCGGCGTTGCCGTGGTCGGCGGTAATCAGGCTGACACCGCCCATGCTGGCCACCGCGTCCACCACACGACCAACGCAGGTATCGACCGCCTCACAGGCGGCCACCGCCGCCGGAATGATGCCGGTATGACCCACCATGTCGCAGTTGGCAAAGTTGAGGATAATCACGTCATAGCTGCCGCCGAGAATGCTCTCCACCACAGCGTCACAGACGGGATAGGCGCTCATCTCCGGCTTGAGGTCAAAGGTCGCCACATCGGGCGTGGGAATGAGCGTGCGATCCTCACCGGCAAAGACCTTTTCCTCGCCGCCATTGAAAAAGAAGGTGACATGCGCATACTTGGTCGTCTCGGCAATGCGCAGCTGCGTCATGCCGTTGGCGCTGATGACCTGTCCCAAAATGTTGTTCAGCACTTTAGGCGCAAAGGCAACACTGACGTTGGGCATGCCCTCCTCGTACTCGGTCGCGCAGACAAAGCAGAGCCCCAGGTCGGCCTGACGGCGCTCAAAGCCGTCAAAGCAGGGATCAACCAACGCGTGGACAATCTCACGCGCGCGGTCGGGTCGGAAGTTAAAGAAAATCACGCTGTCGCCCGGCTGTATATGCGCGTCGGGTCGGCAGACGACCGGCACAACAAACTCGTCGCTGACGTCGTTGTCATACGACTGCTGCACAGCGGCCACAGGGTCGGTGTTGTTCACGCCCTCGCCGTAGACCATGGCGTCATACGCCTTGCCGACGCGACCCCACTGCTTGTCGCGATCCATGGCGTAATAGCGGCCCATCACCGTGGCAATTTGACCACAGTCGATGGCACTGCACTTGTCCACACACTCGGCCACAAAATCCTTGCCCGAACGCGGCGGCACATCACGGCCGTCCAAAAAGGCGTGTATATACACCTTGTCCAGCCCGTGGCGCTTGCACAGCTCCAAATACGCCCACAGGTGGGTGTTGTGGCTGTGCACACCGCCGTCGCTCAATAGGCCCATCAAATGCAGCGCCTTGCCGTTACGCTTGGCGTTGTCGACAGCGGCCAAAAAGGCTTCGTTTTCAAAAAACTCGCCGTCCTCAATGGCCTTGGAAATACGCGGCAGATCCTGATACACTACGCGACCCGCGCCGATGTTGGTGTGACCCACCTCGCTGTTGCCCATCTGCCCGACCGGCAGCCCGACATCGAGACCCGACGCCGACAGCTGCGTGTGTTGGTTGCGAGCAAACAAGTCGTCCAGTCGTGGCGTGTTGGCCAGCGTAATGGCGTTGGAGTCAGACGGCGGCAACAAGCCATAGCCGTCCATAATAATCAATACAAGAGGTTTTTTTGCCATCAAAGGGTGCCTCACATTCTAGGCGCAACGCGCCATCAATTGTTACTGATTGGCCGCGTTGACAATAGCCGCCAGGTCAGCCGCCTTGAGCGACGCGCCGCCAATCAGGCCGCCGTCGACATCGGGCTGCGCCAGCAGCTCGGCGGCGTTGGAGGGGTTCATCGAACCGCCGTAGAGGATGGACACCGAGCGCGAAACACGCGCGCCATACTGCTTGCGGATAACGGCACGGATGTGGGTGCCCACCTCGCCCGCCTGCTCGACGGTGGCCGTGCGGCCGGTGCCGATGGCCCAAATGGGCTCGTAGGCGAACGAAACCTTGCGCATCTGGTCGCCAGGGATGCCCGACAGCGCACTGCGCACCTGCAGCGTAATCAAATCCAGCGTCACGCCCATTTCGCGCTGCTCCAGGCTCTCGCCCACGCAGACGATGGGACGCAGACCCGCCTCCAGCGCCAGCTTGACCTTCTGGTTAACGGTCATATCGCTCTCGTTGAAGTACTGACGGCGCTCGCTGTGGCCGATGATAACGTAGCGGCAGCCGGCGTCCTTGAGCATCGCGCCGCTAACCTCGCCGGTGTAGGCGCCCGAGGTCTGCTCGTGCAGGTTCTGCGCGCCGACGTTGACACGCACATCCTTCAGGCACTTAACGGCCAGCGGGATGTCGACAAAGGGCACGCAAAGCACGACATCGCACCACTTCGATTTGGCGACCAACGGCTTGAGCTCGTCAATCATGGCGCGGGCCTCGGCCGGTGTCTTGTTCATCTTCCAGTTGCCGGCAATAATGGTCTTGCGGTATCTACGGTTCATGGGGAATCCTCCTTATATCTTATCTGTTGTCAGAAAGGTTCAATTGAATAGCCGCTTACTTGTCCAGCAGGCAGGCGATGCCCGGCAGCTCCAGGCCCTCCATAAATTCCAGCGACGCGCCGCCGCCGGTTGAGATGTGCGTCATTTTGTCGGCAAAGCCCAGCTGCTCGACCGCAGCGGCACTGTCGCCGCCGCCGATAATCGAAATGCAGCCGCTGTCGGCCAGTGCCTTGGCAATAGCGCGCGTGCCGTTGGCAAAGGCTTCAAACTCAAAGACACCCATCGGGCCGTTCCAAATCACGGTGCCCGCCTTGGAAACGGCGTCGGCGTACTGCGTAACGGTCTCAGCGCCAATGTCCAGACCCATACGGTCATCGGGAATTTTGTCGGTCGGATAGGTCACCGGCTCGGCGTCGGCGGCAAAGCGGTCGGCCGTCACGGTGTCAACCGGCAACAGCAGCGCCACACCCTTGGCTTTGGCCTTTTCCATCATTTCCAGCGCATAGTCCAGCTTATCGGCTTCGCACAGGCTGGTGCCAATGCTGCCGCCGGTCGCCTTGACAAAGGTGTAGGCCATGCCGCCGCCAATGATAATGGTGTCGCACTTGTCGAGCAGCGAGTTGATGACGCCGATTTTATCGCTGACCTTGGCGCCGCCCAAAATGGCCACCAGCGGACGCTTTGGATTGCTCAGCGCGCCGCCGATGATGTCGACTTCTTTCTTAATCAGATAGCCGCAGACCGCCGGCAGATAAGCGGCCACGCCCGCCGTCGAGGCGTGGGCGCGGTGCGCGGTGCCAAACGCGTCGTTGACGTAAATATCGGCCATCGACGCCAGCGTCTTGGCAAACGCCGCGTCGTTTTTTTCCTCTTCGGCGTGGAAACGCACATTTTCCAGCAGCATCGCCTGACCGCTCTGCAAAGCGGCGGCCTTAGCCTGCGCGTCGGGGCCGATGACGTCGGCCGCCATCGCCACGTCCATGCCCAGCAGCTCGGACAGCCGCTTGGCCACAGGCGCCAGCGTGTATTTCATGTTAAAGGTGCCCTTGGGACGACCCAGGTGCGAGCACAGAATCAGCTTCGCGCCATTGGCCAGCAGCGCCTTGATGGTGGGCAGCGACTGCACAATACGGTTGTCGTCGGTGATGTTGCCATTTTCGTCCTGCGGCACGTTGAAGTCACAGCGAATGAGAACGCGCTTACCGTTTACATCAATGTCGTCGATCGATTTCTTATTGTAGGTCATTGTGAGAAACGCCTCCTATACATTGTTTTTATCGCCAAAACATTCTATAACAACTACTTTTTGTTTGCAAGGGATAATATGTGAAGTTTTTGTAACATTACGCTAAAATTTATGACAAAATCAACAAATGCGGCAAAATGTAGTCGGCCGCACAGCAACCAAAGCCCCGTGCAACGACACGAAAAAAGCTGATAACACGCCAATAGGCAAGCAAACAGCGGCATAAGGGTCATCACCCCTATGCCGCTGCTTATATGTCATGTTTACTTCAAATCCACCAAATCCATAGTGCAGTAATACCCATACGTCGACGACGCCGCGTACGTAATGCCAACGCCGACCGCGTCAAAGCCAAACATACTGTTGTCCAATATCTGATTGCGGTTGGTCGACGAATAGACAACGCTGTTAAACGCCTCAATACCGTCGCGCATGGACCCTCCGGCCTGCACCGCTTCGCGACACATCCAGAACTTGACGCCCGCCGACCGCAGCCGGTCGTCCGGCTTGCTGCCCGAGATGCTGGTCGTGCTGTAAAACTTGCGCGCCGCCATATCGCGGCTGTGCGCCCTCGACACATTGGACACCGAGCTCGAATACACCAGCGGCGCCTTGCCGTTATAAACACGGAAGGCGTTTAGGATTTCATAGAACACCGCTTCGCTGCCGGCCAGCTGCGCCGCTGACGGCTTGGTGGCAAACGCAAAACGGCTGGGTTCGCTAATCACGCGGCAGGCATAGGTGCGATATCCGCCGCCGTAATCGGTGAAATAGTCAATGCGATTACTACCATGGCTGCCCATGACCGAGAATTGCCCCAGTGCATAAAATGCCACAACCTTGTCGTTAAACACACCAATCATGGCAAAATTAGTGTACCTTTCGTGATACACATACCACTCAAAGCCCTGGCTGCTTGTGATGCGTCGTTTGGTCGAACCCCAGGTCGACACCAGCTTGCCCACCGAGTCGCCAATCTGAATGTTGCGGTTGCCGCTAATCAGGCAAGTACGCTGATACTCAATCGTCGGCGTCACCACCGGTGTCGGCGTGACTGCAGGCGCTTTAACACGACTGTCGGCCGCAACATACTTTAGAACGCGGTATATCAGCAGCAGTGACTCCTGATTGCTCAACCGCGCCTGCGGCGTGCATTTTCCCTTATCGCCCTTGACAAACCCCAGTTTAATCATGGCATCCATGGCGTCAACAGCCCAGCTGGACGTTTGCTTGGCATCGGAAAAGCCGCTCAACCCCGTTCTTCCGGGCTTGGGCGTCGCCTTTTGCGGCGCCACAAACAGCAGCGCACGATACAACAGCACAATCGCCGTTTCACGCGTTAAGTACTGATAGGGACTAAACTGCGTCTTGCTGGTGCCGCCCACAATCTTGTACTTATTGGCGCGCAAGACATCCAAATCAGTGCAATCGGTAAACGTCGTAAGTTGACTGTACAAGTTGTACTCGACATTCTGCACCAGCGCCAAGTACTGCACCATATCGCTCAGCGCCTGCGTAAACCGCAAGCGCGTCGAGGGCAACACATAATCGCCCAGCAACGAACGCCGCACGACATTCTTGTCACGCAGCGCGTAAATCTCGCTCTGCGCCCATGACGAGGGCTCCTCTGCCTTAGCCGGCGCCCACAGCGACGACGCCGCCATGCCACACAACAGCACGCCAGCCAAAACAATCGACAACAATCTTTGACTTTTCATCTCTACCTCACTTCAAGCAACGGCCTGACTTACAAACTCCACTGTAAAGCCTATTTACGCACAAACACCTGCGTCGCCATATTCCTGTACGAGGACGACGCGTCAAAAATAAAGCCAACACCAATGGTGTTATATACCGGGTCCAGCATGTTGCCGCGATGGCCCGCCGACTGCACCCACTGGTTAACAAACTGAATACCATCCATGGCGTAGGAGCTCCACGCAATGTTCTCACCGCAAGCGCTCCACGCGATGCCGGCATCCTGCAAGCGTTGGCTCGGGCCCTTGCCCTCAGGCGAGTAATGCGAAAAGTACTTTCGGGTAACCATATCCTGACTGTGAGCCCGTGCCACAGCATCCACCGACGTATTGCGTGCCAGTGCAGGAATATGGTGCATCACCCGAAAAGCATTGACCAACAAAAAGTGCTCTCGCTCATTAAGCGCCACCTGCGCCGCCGTCAAATTGCCGGTCAACCGGTACACACTCGGATCGGACACAGACAGGGACATATAAAAACGATTGCCCTCATTGCCATCCAAATATTTGGTCAGCGTCTGACTGCCCGAAGCGGTGCCGGTCACTGCAAAATACCCGCAACCCAGCAACGCCACCACCTTGCCGCCGGCTATACCAATCAGAGCCATGTTGGCATAGTTTTGATGATACACCTGCCAGGTAAAGCCTCTGTTGGTAGCGATTGTCTCAGCAGGCGTACCCCAGGCCGCCGTCACTGCCGACTGCGTCTGACCCAGCATGGCATGACGTCCGTTGACAGCCAGACCCAGCGAGGTCTGCTTGCTGTTAATCGTCGTCTTGGCCAAATACTTGGCGTGCACACGCGCAATCAGCAGCAGCGCCTCCTCATTGGACAGCGCCTTTACCGGCGCAATCGTGGTGGGCGACGTTCCGCCGACAATGCCAAGCTTGAGCAACGCATCAGTCGCCGTCTTCGCCCATGTTGCTACTTTACCGCTGTCGGCATAAGACGTCAAGCCCTTGCCCGTGCCACCGGCGACAAAGGCCGGATCGGCCAGCTTCAACGCTCGATACAGGAATACAAAGGCCATCTGCCGTTCCAGAGAGCCGCCGGGATTGAACTTTTGGTTGCCCAAACCGCCAGCAACACCGTAGTAATGCATACGCAGCACATCGGTATCGCTGCAGTCGACGAAGGTCTTTGCCGCGCTGGTTTTGTCAAAGGGCTTATTCTTATAGGCCATCAACTGCTTGGTTAAATCGCATAGCGCCTGCGTAAAACGGAGTCGCGTGTCGCGCGCGGTATAACTGCTGAGCAACGGTTCGCGCACCACCATATTATTGCGCAGATAAGTCATGCCGTGAACGGCCCAGGACGACGGCGCATCGGCCGCCGCAGCAACCGACATCGGCATCGACACAACACCAAACACCAACAACAGGGACAAAGCGAGCGAAACCAGGCTGTTTTTTCTCACGAGCGACTCCTCCAAAATATATACTATTCATATCGATTATATCAGATTATGTCAAATAAGCAAGCATTTTTTACAGTAATACAAAGTCACACGGCGCAATCCGCGAGCCGTATCGTCCGCCTGCCGTCCCAATACCAAAAAAACTTCTGTAAACTTATTGACAAATCGCGCGAAAAAGGCTAAAATATAGTCGTCAAGTAAATTAGCTTTACATCCAGCCGACGGCTTTGGCCGACCAGAAAGGTGGTGCCTCATGAAAAAAGACCCTGTACTCATGTCCCTGCTCTATGACTACTACGGCGGAACGCTGACCGAAAAGCAGACCGAGGTCTACGAGGCCTACCACAACGCCGACCTCAGCCTGTCCGAAATTGCCGAAAATTCCGGCATCACGCGTCAGGGCGTACACGACCTGTTGTCGCGCGCCGAGCAGTCGCTGCTCTCTCTCGAGCAAAAGCTCGGCTTTGTCGCCCGCTTTCAGCAGCAAAAGGAGCACGCCCACGAGATTAGCGCCGCGCTCAACGACATCCAGCAGCTCAACTCGCGCGTACTCAACAGTCCGCAGCTCGACGTCAGCATCAAGGTCATCCGCGACGCCGTGGCAGAACTGGTAGGCAACTGATGGCATTTGAGGGGCTGACCGAAAAACTCAGCGGCGTATTCAAAAAGCTGAAGGGCAAAGGCCGTCTGAAAGAGAGCGATGTCCGAGAGGCCATGCGCGAGGTGCGCGTGGCGCTGCTCGAGGCCGACATCAACTATAAAGTTGTCAAGGACTTTGTCGCCGCCGTCACCGAAAAATGCGTCGGCAACGACGTACTCGAAAGCCTGACGCCGACACAGACCA
>JAVBPM010000023.1:0-60294 GCA_031549605.1 Oscillospiraceae bacterium
TGCTGCTGTCGCTGACTGCGCCTGTTGCACTGCGGGCCAATGCAGTAGGTATCGAGAGTCAGTACCTCACGCTCAAGGCTACCACGCTTGACGGTCTCAAGGCTGAGTTGCGCGGCATTTACAGCTACCTGCTGCTGACCAACCAGCCGACGGTATCAATGGATTATCGCATTGTAGTGCGCAAGGCCGACAACCCGCAGGGCTACGCCGCGCTACTTGCCGAATCGACCTACGCCGACTTTGGTGTGCTGGCCAGTGAAGAGCTCAACAAAATGCTGTTTAATTACCCGTGGAACGACCACTATCTTTCGGTTTCAGGCGGTCCTAACTTGTACATAACGAATGCTATGTTCACGACTTACCCCGATACGGTGGTGTGCAGACTTGATTATAGCGTCGACAGTGAGGCGCCATCGACCACCAAGTCGGAAGCGTTAAAAGACGTTGATGCCTTTTTTGACAACAAACTGCCGAATCACCCTTATCCGGCACAGGGCTCTAATTTGGACAAAATCCGAGCTATCAACAAGTATATCTGCCAAAAGTATTACTACGGTTATGGAAAGGATCCCTACGCCGTTGACTGCTGGGGCTACACCGCTGTCGGGATGCATATGCTGCGCCGTGCCGGTTTTCCGTGCATGTCAGTTAGCAACTGGGAGCGCTACTACAACGCTGGCGACAACGAGCATGAGTGGATCAACGTCTTTGTCGAGGGGTACTGGTACGCTTGCGACTTTAACGTCAACGACACCGGCTTTGAAGATAAGAACAATCTGAGCTATGATGAATTTATGCTGTTGAGCAGTGATGACGGACTTTTTAAATACACAAGCCCGCACCCCGTGTGCGACAGAGACTACGGCACACCGACAACTATGCCGCCCATTCTGAAAGGTGCGCCTCCGGCGTCGATTGCGCCAACATTGCTGTCAGACGGCCGTGAGCAGCACCCGGTGCAAGAGCCTGCTCTGCCGCTGGTGACTCAGCTGACCGCTACCAGCGCCTCAGACACCAGTTTGACCTTAACCTGGACGGCAGTGCCTGGTGCCCGCTCCTACGTCGTGAAATACAGCACAGAACCGGGTCCCTTCAGATCCGGATACGGCAAAGACGTCGTCGGTGCCACTACCACAACGCTGAACAATCTCACCAAGGGCAAAACCTATTATATTCGAGTTTCGGCTCAACTTTACATCCGTGGCGGTGGCTATGATACTGATAAAGCCAAAGTCTTTGTTGCTTGTCCGGGCGCGACGCTGGCGCCAACCGTCAGCGCCGCCAACGTTAACAGCAGCGGCGTCTGCACCAGCCTAATCGCGCCGTGTGAGCCGGGTCAGAAGGCGGCCGCAGCGCCGGTGATTAGCGCCAGTGTGCAGGTCAGCAGCGCCAAACTCAAGGTGCCGGTGCACGAGCCGGACGGCCGTCCCATGGCGGTCGGCACCGTTGTCTACTACGGCGCCAAACCGGCCGGTGGCAAGCTGTTTAAGGTGAGCGGCAAGGCGACCGTCGACGCCGACGGTACAATCCTGCTGCCGGTCAGCAAGGGCAGCCGTCAGTTGCTGCTGCTGCACGAGCTGCCGTTTACCGACGTGCCGGCCACCGAATGGTATGCCGCGCCACTGCGCAACCTATATTACAGCAACATCGTCAACGGCACCTCGTCAACACACTACGCGCCCGGTGATACGACCAACCGCGCCATGGTCGTCACGCTGCTGCACACTCTGTCGGGCAAGCCCAAAGCCACGGCTGCCAGCCCCTTTGCCGATGTCAAAACAGCCGACTGGTTTGCGCCGCAGGTCCTCTGGGCCTATGAGCAGGGCTACGCCAACGGCGTGGGCAACCACAAGTTCGCGCCGCTGCGACCCGTGGCACGACAGCACTTTGTACTCTTTTTGCACCGTTACGCCGGCAAGCCGGCAAGCCGGCAATCGCTGACCGACTTTGTCGACGCCGACCAGCTGGAAAAGACGTCGGTCGCCGCTATGCGCTGGGCGGTGGAAAACAAGCTGATTAGCGGCAAGCCGGGCGGCTTGCTCGACCCGCAAGGCCCCACCACTCGCGCCGAAATGACCAAGATTATCGAACGCTTCCTATCGCTGTAACGCGCGCTTCGCATTTTTAGGTTGCAAGTTGCACAAAGATGCGGTACAATGCCCTATAGCTTTGATAGGATGTGACGAAATGCTACCCAAGGAATTTCAATTTACCGCTGAGCAAATCGGCGAGGCCAATCAGTTTATTGAGGATTTAATCAACGCCGTGCCCATGTCGCTCAACTTTTGGAGCCTCAAGTCGCAGTACTCGGTGCTGGCCAACGAGGCGGCCATGGGCGTGTTTAACGTCGCGTCGCCCGAGGAGTTTAACGAGCTGTTCCTCGAATTGTCGCCCGAAATCCAGCCCGACGGCATTGCAACCGCGGTCAAGGCCGAGCAAAACGTCAAAACCGCCTTTGAAAAGGGCTTTGTCCACTTTGAATGGATGCACCAAACCAAGGACAAGGAGCTGATTCCCGCCGAGGTGGTGCTGGTGCGCATCGACCGCGGCGACGAGGTCTTTGTCGCCGGCTTTGTGCGCGATCTGCGCGAGCTCAACCAGACCATTGCCATGCTGAAAAACATGGAGGAGCTGGCGTTCACCGACGAGTTGACCGGCATTTTTAACCGCCGTCATTTTATGAAGCTGGCGCAGGAGCTGCTGATTGAGACCAAAAAATCCAAGAACAAATTCTTCATCGTCATGTTTGACGGCGACCATTTTAAGAACATCAACGACACCTACGGCCATCAGGCGGGTGACTATGTGCTCAAGGAGCTGGCCGCGCTGCTTAGGCACGCCATGCGCGCCCACGACGTCGTCGGCCGGTACGGCGGCGAGGAGTTTATCATCGCCATGAACTGCGCCGAGACCGACAACGCCGTCTTTGTCGCCGAGCGTGTGCGCCGTATGGTGGAGGAGCATCGCTTTGTCTTTGAGGGGCAGACCATCCCGGTCACCATCAGTCTCGGCATGGCCGAGGCGCACCCCTACGACCTGCAACTCGACAAAATCATCGCCAACGCCGACAAGGCGCTGTATACCGCCAAGAAAAACGGACGCAACCGCGTCGAGCGGTTTGAAAATAACGGCGAAGGATAAGGAGTGTTTGTATGAAATTCGACCTGTTCATCAACTTTGACGGCGAGTGCCGCGAGGCCGTGGCCTTCTACGCGCGCGTGTTTCAATCGGAGGTGCGCGACCTGATGACCTACGGCACCATGCCGCCCGACCCCGGCTTTCCCGTCGCGGCGGCCGACGTTGACAAGATTGCCTACTGCTGCGTGCCCATCTTCGGCTGCAACGTCATGTTCACCGATACGCCCAGCGGTATGCCGTTTGTCAAGGGCAACAACCTCAGCCCCACGCTCAGCGCCGACAGCGCTGACGAAATCACCCGCATTTTCAACGAGTTAAAAGAGGGCGGCACCGTCGACATGCCACTGCAAAAGACATTTTGGAGCGATTTGTATGGCTGCGTCACCGATCGCTACGGCGTCATCTGGCAGCTGTCGTGCGAAGGCACAGAAACCAAGTAAACCAAGCGCAAAGCGCCGACCCGCCGGGTCGGCGCATAGTACAAAAGAAGCGTCGGAGGTGTCGCGTTGTTTATCGTCATGATGGTCGTGGTGCTGCTTGTGCTCGGCGCCGCGTGCTACTACATAGGCCGCCGGCTGCAAGCCTATCTGCGCGCGTGGGGCTTAAGATTTAAGGGGCGTAGCTATTGGTGGCCGTTCGGTTTGTTCTACGCCTTTATGATTTTTTGCTTTGCCGCGCCGGCCGCGCTGCCGGGCGTCAGTTTGCTGCGCACGGCCGGAGCGCTGTGGCTGGGCGTCTTGCTCTACACGCTGCTGGTCGGCGCGTTTCTCGAGCTGCTGCGCCTGTGCCGCGTCAGGTTCAAAACACGTCGTGCGGTGCGGACGGTCGGCACGGCGGCCATCGTGCTGGTCGCTTGCGTGGTCACCTACGGCGCGCTGCACTACCGCGACATCCAGACCAAGCACTACAACGTCACCATTCACAAAGCCGATACCGTGCCGTCGCTGCAGCTGGTGCTGGCCACCGACCTGCACCTCGGCTACATCAACGACACAGACAATCTTGAGGATATGGTGGCAAGCATCGCCGCACAGTCGCCCGATTTAGTGCTGCTCGGCGGCGACCTCTTTGACGGCAGCTATGCCGCGCTGGCCGACCCCGACCGCGCCGCCTCGCTGCTGGCGTCAGTCAAGCCCAAATACGGCGTCTATGCCGTGCTGGGCAACCACGACGCGGGGCCAAGCTACTACGACATGGTGGACTTTTGCCGGCGCGCCGGCATCACGCTGCTGCGCGACGAACTGGCCGTTGTCAGCGACCCGTCGACACAGCAGCCGGTGCTGCAACTGATAGGTCGCCGTGACCGTCGTCCCATCGGCATGACCGGCAGCGAAGCCGACCGCGCGCCGCTGGCCGACCTTGACAACGGCGTTGACCCGGCGCTGCCGCTGATTGTGCTTGATCACCAGCCGCACGCCGTCGACGAGGCGGCGGCCATCGGCGCCGACCTCATGCTGTCCGGCCACACGCATCAGGGTCAGATGTTTCCCATGAACCTCATCACCAAGCTAAGCTACAAAATGGACTATGGCTACGGCAGCTTCGACGGCACCCAGCAAATCGTAAGCTCAGGCATAGCCGGCTGGGGCCCGCCGCTAAGAATAGGCACCGACTCCGAGGTAGTGGTCATAGACCTGACGTTCGAACAGCAGACGATAGAATAAACCAAGGGCGCCCAAACGGGCGCCCTTGCTGCGTGTCAAAAAACTTGTTTTCTGGCACGCAGACAGACTGACAAAGAAGTGCGCAAACAAAAAAACACTGTCCGTCGGCGCACGATGGTACGCTAGGGCAGCGTTTCTGTAGCAAGTAAAACCATTGCGGCGCAGCGACTTTGTCGATGCGCCGCAAATCGTCTGTCGAGAATCAAGACATAGCTTTGCGTCGCCGTATGCTCTTTTTTCTGACACTGGTTTTACGGTGCGCGCTTTTTTGACAGTCTGAGGGCGTCCAAACGGGCGCCGTGCAGTATTACAAATCCCGCTTGCGGAACAGCAGCCAGGCGCATAGGCCGGCCAGTGCGATGTAGCACACTGTCCACAGCGGCATATGGTCGGGCATGCTGTTGACGGCCTGGCCGCTGAGGCCGCTCATAAAGTCAACGTCGGACAGCTGCTGGCTGGCCAGCGAGCCGATGGCCGAAAACGGCGACAGGTGGATGATGGCGTAGCCGACCTTGTACACGCCCTCGCTGAGCGGTCGCAGCGCCACCATTGAGCTGCCCAAGTCGCCGATAAAGTACATCGACAGCAGAATGATGTTGGTTGCCGCGGTGCGCAGCCGCGCGCCCAGCGCCTGTGCCAGCGCCACAAGCGCCGTTTGCATCAGCGCCAGATACAGCCATGCGGTGAGTATGTCGCTTAACGCTACGCCGCCCGCCGACGTGATGCCCAGCAGTGCGCAGAGCAGCATCAGCGCGCCAAAGGAAGCGGCCGAAAAACAGAGGCTGACCGTCAGCGCGCCGGCCAGTCGACCGGCCAGATACTGTAGCCGGGTGACCGGCCGCGACAGCACGCCGTGCAGCAGTCCCGTTTCGCAGTCGTTGGCAATGCTGCTCGAGCCGGTCAAAATGGCGGTCAGCGTCGAGAACATGACCAGAAAAGAAAAGCCAATGAGCAAAAAACCAAGCCCCAGCTCTTCGCTGCGTCCAAAGTTCGTTGAAATGGCGTTTTTGGCCACCACATAGCCCAGCGTCCACAGCACGAGGAAAATCAGCGTGATGATGCTGAGCACAAGCAGCGTTTTCTTGCGCCGCGCCTCCAGCACGGTTACTCTCCAGATGGCGGTCATGCCGACGCACCTCCCTGTTCGGAGGTGTGTTCAATCAGGTCGATAAACATCTCCTCCAGCTCCAGTCGCTTGCCGGCCACGCCATAGATGTCAACCTGCTGATTGACCAGCAGGCGCACGACCTCGGCCGCCGCTTGCTCGTCCTTGAGCGTCAGCGTCAGCGTGTCGCCCTCGCGTGCCGGCTGCGTGCCCAGGTGCGTCGTCAGTGCCGCCATCGCGGCGTCGGATAGTCCGCCGGTCTTGATGGTAAAGTAGTTGGTCTGACCCAGCGCCTCGTCGGTCGAGCCGGAAAACACAATGCGTCCCTTGTTGATAATGGTCAGGTGGTCGCACACGGTCTCAACCTCGGCCAGCAGGTGGCTGTTGAGAAAAATCGTGACGCCGTGCTTCTTCAGCCCGGCCATCAGCTCGCGCATATCCTTGCGGCCGATGGGGTCAAGCGCCGACGACGGCTCGTCTAAGAGCAGCAGCTGCGGGTTGCACAGCATGGCGCACGCCAAGCCAATGCGCTGCTGCATACCTTTGGAATAGGTGCCCACCTTCTGCTTTTCGGCACCCTTTAGCCCGACGAGGTTAAGCGCCCAGTCGTTGCGGTCGCGGCTCTGCGGCAGTCGGTACAGCGCCGTGTGGTAGTTGAGCAGCTCGTCGCCGGTCATCCACGGTTGGAATTGAAAGAGTTCGGGCAGATAGCCCATGCGCTGCCGCGCCGCCGTGTGGCCGAGTTGGTGACCCAGCACAGTCGCTGTGCCCGAAGTCGGGCGAATGAGACCGGTCAGCATCTTGATGGTGGTGCTTTTGCCCGCGCCGTTGGGGCCGAGAAAGCCGTAGCAGCCGCCCTCGTTGACCGAAAAACTGAGGTTGTCAACGACCAGCTTGCTGCCAAACCGCTTGGTTAACCCGTGCGTTTCGATGACAGTCATGCGTATTCTCCTTGTGATTGTAAAATTTTAACAAAACATTTGCGCGCAAACGGAAAAAAGCCTTGCTATTGTACGGAAAATACTGTATACTAAACTAGATGGCATGTCAATAAACTTTATGATGGGAGGGTTCGGCATCATGTTTTCGATCGGCGATAAGATTGTTCACCCGCTGCACGGCGCTGGTGTCGTGTCCGACATCATTGACCAGCGCATCAACGGCATCAACCGTCAGTACTACGTGCTGCATATCCCTGTCGGCGATATGAGCGTTATGATACCCACCCACAACACCGCTGAAATCGGCGTGCGCGCCGTGCTGTCGGCCGACGACGCCGAGGTGCTGATGGAAAGCCTGACCGACATCGACGTCGACATGACCAGCAACTGGAACCGACGCTACCGCGAGAATATGCTGCGCATCAAGAGCGGCGATTTGCGCGAGGTGTCGAAGGTCGTCAAGGGCCTGATGGCGCGCGAGGCGCAGACCGGCCTGTCAACCGGCGAGCGCAAGATGCTCAGCTCGGCCAAAAACATTCTCATCAGCGAGCTGGTCTTGGCGCAAAGCGCCGAGTACAGCGTCGTCGAGGAGCGCATTACCCGCGCGCTGGCGTAACGATAACAGTAAACCCATCGCCGCATTGTCAATGCGGCGATTTTTTATACCCTTTTGCCGCGTAAACGGCTTGCCGACTTCCGCGTGCGGAAGTATAATAAGCGTACAGGTGGTGGGCGTTATGAAGCTGTCTGATTACATCACCGTCAAAGCGGCTGCGGCACACTGGGGCGTTAGCACGCGCTATGTAACGCAGTGCCTTGCCGCCGGACGGGTGCCCGGCGCGGTCAAGCGGGGGCGGCAGTGGCTGCTGCCGCGCGACGCGCGCAAGCCAAGCGGCCATGCAATGCCGGCCAGCGCGCTGGCACAACAGCTGCGCGACCTTTCCGACCTCACCTCGCAGCCCATGCCGCGCGACAACCCCGACGCCATACTCGGCACGCTGACCGAGCCGCGTGTGCGACTGCAATATGAGGGCGAGCTGGCCTATCTGCGCGGCGACTTTGAGCGGGTGGTGGCCTGCTTTGCCGCGCTGGAACACGACGACGCGGCCAAGCTCCGGGCCTGTCCGCTGACCATTGCCGCTGCCATCAGCACCGGCAACTACACGCTCTATACGACGATTGAGGCGTATCTCAAAACGCTGATTGCCGCGCCAAACGACCCCGTTGTATCCGCCGTGGCCGAGCTGGCGCTCAACACCGCCTACGTCAGCGCCATCGCGCCCAACATGGTGTCACCCTGGCTGAAGGAGGGCGACTTTGCGGCGCTGCCACCGCCCGCGTGGCCCGACGCCGCCTACAAGCGCGCCAAGTACTTTCAGGGGCTGGGGCGCTACGAGTCGATGCTGGCCGTGGCGCAGACGGCGCTGGCCTTTTGCACGACAGGGCAGGGGATTTTGTACCCCGAATTGTATCTGCGCGTCACGTGCGCGGCTGCCTGCTGCGGGCTGCAACGCGAGACGCAGGCCGAGCAGTACCTGTCGGACGCATTGGCCATCGCACTGCCGCACGGCTTTGTCACGCCCTTTGCCGAATCGGCGGTCGCCTTTGGCGGCCTGCTGGAGCGGTGCTTAGAGCGGCAGTACCCCGACCAGCTGGACGTGGTGGCGCGTAACTGGCGGCACACCGTCGCCAACTGGATGCGCTTTCACAACCGGTTTACCAAGGACAACATCACGTCTATTTTGTCGCTGCGCCAGTATGAGATTGCCTCGCTGGCGGCCCACCACGTGCCGCGCGCCGAAATCGCGCGCCGGTTTCACATCTCGGAGGGCCGTCTCAACAACATCTTGCAGGAAATCTACGCCAAGCTGCTGGTGTCCGGCCGCGACGAGCTGCTGCAGTTTATACTATAACGGCGCAAAACGTGTATTTTCTCGACTGAAAATACACTCCCAAAGCGCCGAAAAAACCTTCATAATAACAATGTAGCAGTTGTTATTGTGGAGGTTTTTCTGGAGTTAAGGAGGGAATTAGACCATGAAACGACGATTCAGTGTTTTGCTCGCAGTCTGTCTCGCGCTGCTGCTGGCCGTCCCCGCACTGGCCGCCGACAGTTATACCCCGTTTGCCACCACGCCGATGATGCGGCTCGACGGCAAGCTGTACTACGACGTGTACGGCACCGGCGCGCGCGACATGACCGACACCGAGACCTTTCTGCGTCAGGTGCTCAGCGCGCGTCTGGAAAATGGCGACGGCACGCAGGGGTTGCCGCTGTACGAGTACTGGAAAAATGTGTCGGGGCTGGTGTTTGCCGAAAACGCCGGGCCCAGAACATTTATCTACGACACCATCGATAACTTCGAGCAGTATCCCGCGCTGCACGCCGAGGATAAGTGGCGCACCATCGACGGAGCGTATGGGCCGTTGCGCTCTACGAACAAAATCAGTGTGTTCAAGGACATCTTTGTCGATGCGGTGCTGCCCACTGTCGGCGGCGTGGGCGGCATTCACAAGGATGAGTTTGCGCCCGAAATCGCCGACCAGCCCATGTTTTTTGTCATCAGCAACGCGCGAATGCGCCAAGACGATGACTCTGGCGGCTGGGCGGAAATCGCGTATGCCACGCTGTTTTACGACTTCCAGCTCGCCTATATCAACACCGCCGGGCAGCTGGAATCAGGGCTGCCCGACACCATCAACGATATCAACGATGCCATCGGCTCGCCCGGGTTCAAATACCATGCCGGCAGCGACCAGGATACCTACACCACCGGTGTCAAGAACCTGACCGGCTCGGAAATCACGGCCTCGCAGGCCTACGCGGTGGGACATTCCTATACGCTGCAAAACTCGATATCAGAGGGCATTGACCTTGGCTTCCGGCAAATGATTGGCCACGAGACGACCGTCAGCGCCAAAATCCCGGTCATCAATGTCGGCGTCTCCAGCACGCAAAAGGTCGAGTTCTCGGCGTCGCAGAACTTTAGCATGACAAAGGGCACAACGACCACCAATCAAGACAGCGAAACGGTGACCAGCAGTCTGTCGGTGGTGCTGCCGCCGCACAGCGAGACGCTGCTCAAGCAGAGCCAGTCGCAAATCAGCATGGAAATTGTCTACGACTACCCCGTGGCCATTACCTACAAGGTCAAGACGGTGGGGCTGTGGGGCCGGTGGGGCGAACACGACGACCGCGTCATGACCTGTCTGGCCACCTTCGGGCGCGACGAGGACCCCAACCACGCCTCGGCCGTCGACAACCTGGCTCGCCGCTGGGGTGTTGACCAAGACATGGAGAAAACCTACGGTGACAACATCGTGTGGACAAACACGGCCTCCCGCATTTTGGTCAACGAGGTAACGGATAGTCTTAATTCGCCCTTTGAAATCAGGGCGCTAAAGGACTATCTCAATCTCGACGGGCCACTGTATGACCCGTCCAGTGCCTTCTCAGCCTGGGCTGTGCTCGACGGCCACCGTCCCATGTCGGTCACCGGCGGCACCTTGACCTCGACATCCAAGGGCTTCTCCACCGCAGTGCACGACATTGTGCCCAGCTACCCGCTGCATAAGGTGTCGACCGACCGCAGCTATGACTACGACATGACTACCGGCGAGCAATTGTATGTCGACAACATCGCGGTGCAGGGCGTCAATATGTTCGGCGTGCCCTACTATGGCTTCAACAGCCGACAAGGGCGCTGGACGCTGGTCGACGCCGCCGGTAACCCGCTGCCGCACAGCGACGTGGCCGCGCTGGTCAAAGACCCGGTCAGCGGCAACACCAGTCTGGTGGCCGGACAGAGCCAAGGCACGGTTTACCTCAAATACGTCATTGACGAGGACCGCTATTCCTACAGCAACAACATCGGCAGCTACACTAAAAATGCCGACCTCAGCGCGACGGCGGTCGTCAAGGTCAACGTCGCGCAGGCGCCGTTTACCGGCAAGGTGGAGGCGGCCGGCACGGTGGTCGGCACGGTCAACGACCCGGCCATCAACCTCGACAACTACCCCGGTCTGACGGCCAGCGCCACCGACCAGTCTGGCAAGCACCTTGACCGCGCAATGACGTGGGATGCCAAGGAACTGGAGCGCGAGGGCATCAAAATCGACAACAACAACCTGACCTTTACCAAGGCGGGCACATTCCATATCCGCGCGTCGAGCGGCAGCGTGAGCTCCGAGTGGCTGACCGTGACGGCGCGACCGGCGCGCGAGCTCGATACACTGACCATCGCCGACAACACCAGTCCTTCGGTGCTAAGCGTTGATGTGCGCGGCGGCGCGGCGACCGTCGATTTGTCGCTGCTGACAGTCAGCGCGCTGGATCAGTACGGCGACGCCTACACCAATCTGGCCGGCCTGCAATGGAAATGCGACAACAGCCTTGTCACCATCAGCGGCACGACGGCCACGGTGGACAAAAAAGGCAGCTACGACCTTTACGCGCAGCTGGGCGGCACGGTCTCCAACAAGCTGACGCTGACTGTCGCCAGCCCGTTGCCCGATTTATTTACCGACGACAACGGCCATTGGGCAGAGGCCTACATCAACGCGCTCGGCGTTCAGCGCTACGTCAATGGCGTGAGCCGGCAGCGCTACGCGCCCGACGCGCCCATGACCCGCGCGCAGTTTGTACAGCTGCTGTACAACGTCTGGGGCCAAGGCGCCGTGTCGCCGGCCGCGCCGTTTACCGACACGGTCGCCGGTGCGTGGTACGAGCGCGCGCTGAACTGGGCGTATGAGCGCAAGCTGATTACCGGCTACGGCACGACCCGCGTCGGGCCGAACGACGCGATTACCCGCGAGCAGATGGCCGTGCTGCTTGTCAGAAGCGCCGATGCGTTTGGCGTTGTGCTGCCAACCACCAGCAACGTCGTTGTGTTTACCGACGACCACGCCATTGCCGCGTGGGCCAGCAGCGCTGTCTATGCGCTGCGGCAAGCCGGCATTGTCGACGGCCAGCCAAACAACATCTTCAGTCCGCAAAGCAACCTGACGCGCGGCGAAATGGCCAAGGTCATGGTTCAAACGCTGACACTGGCCGGCCTGATTGACCACAACAACACCGTAGACTAGACCCGGAACCAGCCAAGCGGGGGGTGCAAACGCACCCCTCGCTTGCAGCGCGTCAAAAAACTTGTTTTTTGGCACGCTGACAGACTGACAATCAGGTGTGCAGGCAAAGAAGCGCCGTCCGTCGGCGTACGATGGTACGCTAGGACAGCGTTTCTGCAGCAAGTAAAACCATTGCGGCGCATCGACAAGGTCGCTGCGCCGCAAATCATTAGCCGAGAAGCAAAACGCCGCCTTACGTCGCCGTTTTCTCTCTTTTCTGACACTGGTTTTACGGTGCGCGCTTTTTTGACGGTCTGAAAGCGTGGGGTGCAAACGCACCCCACGCTTTTTGCCTTTACAGCTGTCTCAAAATTTGATATAATCGCTCGCACGGCGCCATAAAACGGCGCGCCAAGACAACAACAGGTGGTGAACCGATGCTGAAAAAACTCATCAACCGACTCAGCCGTGAAACGTGGCTCTACCTGATTTTTGGTGGCCTGACCACGCTGCTTAACATGGCTGTCTACTGGGTTGCCTACCGGCTGACCGGCGGGCTGACGCTGCTGGCCAACGCCATCGCCTTTGTGCTGGCCGTGCTGTTTGCCTACGTCACCAACAAGCACTGGGTTTTTGCGAGCCACGACTGGCGCTGGCCGGTGCTGAAAAGAGAGTTTACGGTATTCTTGGTCGCCCGACTGCTGTCCTTCGGCTTTGAGGAGCTGGGGCTGCTGGTGTTTGTTGATTTGATGGGGCTCAAGCACAAGGCGCTGCTCGGCATCAGCGGCGCGCTGCTTGTTAAAATCGTGCTGTCGGTGTTTGTCGTGATTTTCAATTACTTTGCCAGCAAATGGTTTATTTTTACCGGCGGCGGAACACAGCAGGCCGAACCGGGAGAGGACGGGACGGTATGAGGGTGCTGCTGATCATTCCGGCGTACAACGAGCAGGAGGACATCGAGCGCGTCATTGAAACGGTCAAAGGCTACATACAGCGCCAAAGGGCGTTTGAACTCGACTATGTCATCATCAACGACGGTTCTACGGACAACACCGGTGCCATATGCCGCGAAAAGGGCTACAACACCGTGCATTTAATTTGCAATCTCGGCATCGGCGGCGCGGTGCAGACCGGCTACCAGTATGCCTGCCACGGCGGCTATGACATCGCCGTGCAGTTTGACGGCGACGGTCAGCACGACATCAACTCGCTGCCCGACCTGATTGCGCCCATTGTCGGAGGGCGCAGCGACGTGGTGATCGGGTCGCGCTTTATCAAGGGTGAGAGCCAGTTTACCTCGTCGGCGTCGCGCCGGTTGGGCATCAAGTGCCTGTCGGTTCTGATTAAGCTGGTTGCTCGCCGTCGCATCACCGATCCGACCTCCGGCTATCGGGCGTCCAACGCCGCTGCCACCGCCTTTATGGCGCGGCAGTATCCCGACGATTACCCCGAGCCCGAGGCCATTGTCGAGCTGGCCAAGCGCGGCTTTACCATCGGCGAGGTGCAGGTTAATATGTTTGAGCGGCAGGGTGGCCAGTCGTCTATCGGCGGCGCGTGGCGCTCGGCGTATTACATGATCAAGGTGTCGCTGGCCATCCTCTGCGTCAGCTTTCGGCGCGGCACCAAAAGCGAAAAGGCGGTGTAGTCATGCCCACTGTATTACGCATCGAGTTACTGGCCGCCGCGCTGTTGTTTTTCGTCTATGTCTTCCACACCGTCAACAAGCGCAAGCTGCTGGTCAAGTACTCGCTGCTGTGGCTGGCCATCGGGCTGGCGGTGTTGCTGGTGGCCCTCTTTCCGCAAATCGTCTTTAAGGTGACGGCGCTGGTCGGCATCGAAACGCCGTCCAACCTCATCTATTTTCTGGTTATTGTGTTTTTGCTGTTCATCTGCTTCTCGCTGTCGGTCTCGGCCTCCAAGCAGACGGAAAAAATGAAACAAATTGTGCAGGCGGTGTCGCTGCAGCAGGCCTACGCCGAGCAGCGCGACCGCGACGGTGGCTGTGATGGTTAGCAAGGGGCTGGCCGGTCTGGGCCGGGCGCTGCGCGGCTTCTACAGTCGGCACAAGCTTATGTCGTGGCTGCTGCTTCTGCTTCTGGCCGAGCGACTGTGGGCGCTGGGCTGGCTGGGCATCACCTATTCGCTCAATAATGATGATTTCGGCTATGTCGTCAGCGGCATCAACTTTGCCAACACCGGCACGGTAACGATGCACAGGGTGCTGAGCGCGCAGATTATGCCGGGCATGCCCTGGCTGCTGGGGTTGCTGTCGTTTATCTTCGGCGAAGGCCGGCTTTATCTGCTGGCGGCACGGTTGCTCTGGATCGGCATGGGCACGGCAACCGCGTTTTTTGTCTACCGCTCAGTGTCGATTTATGCGCCCAAGTGGTGCGGCGTTTTGGCTTGCCTGCCGTTGGCGTTTCCCGATTTTGTCTGGATGGACAATTTACTGCTGACCGAGACGCCCTTTATGCTGTTTTTGACCATTTGCGTTTACGCAACACTTCAAATGGCAAAAACAAAGGAAAAAAAGTATTTTTGGCTCTGTTTGGCTGGCTATATGCTGGCGCTGATGTTCAAAGCCAATATCGCGCTCTACCCGCTCTTTGCCGCGGCCTACCTGCTACTGATGCGCTATCCCTTCAAGCTGCTGTGGCGGCAGGGGGTAACGCTGGCGGCGGCGGTGCTGCTGTTCGTTGTGCCGTGGAGCATTCGCAACTACGTCCACTTCAAAGCCTTTGTCCCGCTGACCTACGGCGCTGGAAACCCGCTTTACATCGGCACCTATCAGGGAGAGGGATGGCCGGAGGACAGCGAGCTCGACTACGATGAAAACGTCTACCGTCCGGCCGACGAGAAATTTGCCCATTACTATCCCGCCGTCGGCAAAATAGAGCCGTATCTGCAACGATACATCTGGCTGGAAATCGACGGCATCAAGGCGCACTATCGCATGGCGCAGTGGTGGCAAAAGGACCCGGGCAGCATGCTGAAATCCTATCTGTGGCTGAAGCCCGTCCGCATGATCAATCGCTGTTACTACGACAAAGAGCTGTTGGGCATTTCGCGCCAACACGTTGACGTTACACGCGTTGTCCAGTTCTGGTGCTGCGTTGTCGCGCTGGGCGCAGCCCTGCTTTTGCGAAAGCGGCGGCGCGTGCTGCTGTTTTTATCGGCGGTGTATATGGGCAATCTGCTGCTCTACGCCCTGTATTTCGCCTACGAGCGCTACGCGCAGTCGCTCTACTCGGTGCGACTGATTGTAACCGGCATCGGGCTGGCGCTGGTGTTGGAATTGCTGGCCAAGTTGCGTCAAAAGGTCGTAAAATCTCGCGACACAACCACATAAAACACACGCGGCACACGATTGACATCGGTGCCGCGTTGCTTTGTCGAAAACGTCGGTTGCTTGTCGTTGTAAAACGGCGCTATCTATGGTATGATAATTAAATACATGGTTACATGGTTTACTTAAAAACCAAACGCGGGAGTCGATGCACATGGCGAACAAATCAAACGCGCAGCGCAGAAGAAAACGCAAGAAGCACGGGCTGCGCGCTAAATTGGTCAGTATCTTTCTGGCGGTCAAGGTCATACCGCTTATTTTGCTTGCCTTTATTGCCTGGCGTCAGTTTGTGCTGTTGGGCGACGCCGTGCGCGCCATTTCAGTCAACGACTCCAAAGCCGCGCTCAACGCCGGCGCCATCGAGAACATCGAGCGCATGACCACCGACGGTGCCAAAATTGTCGCCGACTTCCTCTACGCGCGCGACGACGACCTGCTGATGCTGGCCGGCCTTGAGCCGACCGAGCAGAATTACAAGACCTTTATCCAGTCGCACACCGGCACGCTGATTCAGCCCGGTGAGTGGCTGCTCAACGACGACGAAACGGCCTGGGTCGCCGCGCCGTCGCACACCGCCACGGCCTACGTCGGCAATTCAACCAACGCCGAAAACAACATCAACGACGGCTTTCACTACCGCCAGCCCGACGTGTACCAGACAAAAAAGGTGGCGCTGTACGACGAAATTACCTTTGTCGACCTCAACGGCGTTGAACAAATTAAGATTGTGGCCGACAACTCGACCAAGCAAAACTACCCCATGACGGCGCAAAAACGCGACGTGTCCAAGCGCGAAAACACCTATGTCAAGGCCGAGACTTATTTTGACGAGGTTAAAAATCTCAAGCCGGGACAAATCTACGTCTCCGACGTCATTGGCGCGTACGTCGGCAGCAATTACATCGGTATGTATGCGCCCGCCGCGCTGAACGCCGCCGAGCAAAAGCTGGGCTACGACATTGACTACCAGCCGGAAAAACAGGCCTATTCCGGCCGCGAAAACCCCGTTGGCCAGCGCTTTGAGGGCATTGTGCGCTGGGCGACGCCGGTTACCGATGCCGGCGGCGCGGTCATCGGCTACGTCACCTTTGCCTTAAACCACGACCACATCATCGAGCTGGTCGACCACCTGACGCCCATGGCCGAGCGCTACACCGCCGTGTCCAGCGCCTTTGAGGGCAACTACGCCTTTATCTGGGACTACAAGTGCCGCAACATTGTGCATCCGCGCCACCACAGCATTGTGGGCTACGACCCGCAGACCGGCGAGCCGGCCGTGCCGTGGCTGGAAAGCTCGATTTACGAGGGCTGGCAGGCCAGCGGCACCGCCAAATGGACCGACTACATCGCGCAGGCCAGCGTGCCGACCTTTGACAACCAAAGCCGCCAGAACAAACCGGCCGGCGCGCTGACCAAGGCGGGTCAGGTCGGCCTCGACGGCCGCTACCTCAACCAGGCGCCGCAGTGCACCGGTTGGATGGACTTGACCAAGGACGGCGGCTCCGGCTCGTTTTACATTCTGTGGAGCGGCATCAACAAGCTGACCACCGCCGCCGCCATTCCCTACTACACCGGCCACTACGCGCCGAGTGCCGACAACGAGTTCTCGCGGCGCGGCTTTGGCTTTGTGACCATCGGCGCGGGGTTGGAGGACTTTACCAAGCCGGCCACCGAGACAGCCGACCGCATTGACGTAGCGCTGGCCGAGCACCAGACCGACACCTTCCTCCAGCTGCTGCTGACCACGTTTATCATCATCGTGTTGGTTGTGATTATCGCCATCTGGATGGCGTCATTGCTGACCAACAACATCACCGGCATGGTCAAGGGCATCACGCGCTTCCGCTCCGGCGAGCGCCAGTTCCGCTTCAAGTCGTCGGCCACCGACGAGTTCGGCGAGCTGGCCGACTCCTTTGACGAAATGGCCGAGTCGGTGGCCAACAGCGTGTCCAACCCGCTGGTCATCACCGATATGGACTGCAATATTGTCTACGCCAACGAGCCGTGTCTGCACATGATTGGCAAGACCATCGACGAGGTGGTTGGCCAGCCGTACGAGAAGTTCTGCGTCTACGACACCGGCTCTGGCAACGACCCCATCTGGGCGCTGAAGGCGGGTCGCGAGGCCGACATTACCCACATTGAGGCCACCGACACCTATGTGCGCGGCGAGGCCAACTATCAGTTTGACACCGACGGCGAAAAGGTGGGTTATATCATCGTCACCAGCGACATCACCGAGATGGTCAGGGAGAAAAACCTCATTCAGCGGCAAAACCTGCTGCTTGACCAGATATTCTCATCCTCGCCCGACCTGATTTGGTATCAGGACGTGCAGGGCCGCTATCTGGCCGTCAACCCGCGCTTTGCCGCCGTGCCCGGCCTGCCGGTCGAGCATTACATCGGCAAAACCATCGAGGAAGTGCTGCCGCCGCATCTGGTTGAGCAAGCCAAGCGGTATGACCGCCAGACCATCAGCGAGCGCCGGCCGGTCTACGCCGAGGAAACGGTGACCTTTGCCGACGGCCACGTCGAGTCGCTGGACACCGTGCGCACACCCGTCTTTGACGCCGACGGCACGCTGGTGGGACTGCTCGGCTTTGCCCGCAATGTCACGGCGCGTGTCGACATTGAAAAAGAGCTGCGCGACACGCAAATCAGGCTGGAAAAGGCGGTCTACGACGCCAACAAGGCCAACGAGCACAAGGGCGAGTTTTTGGCCCGCATGAGCCACGAAATCCGCACGCCCATGAACGCCATCATCGGCATATCCAACATCGTGCTGCGCCGATTGCAGGACAGCGACGACGAGCAGTCGGTCGAGGTGCGCGGCCATGTGCAGCAAATCGCCACCTCGTCGCAGCACCTGCTGGGGTTGCTCAACGACATCTTGGACATCTCGAAAATCGAGGCCGGCAAGATTGAGCTGTGCGAGGAGCGCTTCGATCTCGGCAAGCTGCTGTTGGCCGTCAGCGGCATCATCACGCCGCGCTGCGATGAGAAAAACATCAACTTTACCACCCAATTTGACAGCTTCGACCCGACCAGCTTCCTAAGCGACCCGCTGCGGCTGCGTCAGGTGCTGATTAACCTGCTGGGCAACGCCGTGAAGTTCACGCCCGAGACGGGCAGCATCACCTTCAGCGCCACCGCGCTGGAGCGCAAGGCCGACCGCACGCTGGTCAAGTTCGCCGTGCGCGACAGCGGCATCGGCATTGACGAGGATAAAATCGACGAAATCTTCCGCCCCTTTGAGCAGGGCGACGGCAGCATTACGCGCCGGTTTGGGGGCACGGGTCTGGGGCTGGCCATATCCGACACCATCGTGCGCCTGTTCGGCGGCAAGATTGCCGTCGACAGCGAGGTCGGCGCCGGCAGCCTGTTCAGCTTCAGCATCTGGCTCAAGCACGACAACGACAGCCAGCCCGACGAGGAGACGGCCGTCGACATCACCGGCCGCTTTGTCGGCAAGCACATCCTGCTGGTCGACGACGTCGACATCAACCGCATGATTGTTACCTCCATGCTCGAGGAATCGGGCGCAACCATTGAGGAGGCCGACGACGGCAAAGCCGCTGTCGAGGCCTTTACCGCCTCGCCGGTCGGCCACTATGACTTGATTTTAATGGATGTGCTGATGCCCCACATGGATGGCCACGAGGCGTCGCGCGTCATCCGCGACCTCGACCGACCCGACGCTGAGACCGTGCCCATCGTCGCGCTGACGGCCAACGCCTTCAAGGAAGACATCGACAAGGCGATTGAAAACGGCATGAACGGCCACATCGCCAAGCCGGTCGTGATGGAAAAGCTGGCCGGCACGCTGGCGAGGTTTATCAAGTGAGGCTGAAGCCGGTTGTATGCTGGGCGCTGCTGGCGCTGCTACTGCTCTGCGGCTGCGGTATGCTCGAAGAATTGCAGGCGACCCAGGCGCCCGCGACGCTGTCGGGTGCTG
The DNA here is from genome assembly GCA_031549605.1 of Oscillospiraceae bacterium. GTDB lineage: Bacteria > Bacillota > Clostridia > Oscillospirales > UBA929 > WRAI01. Next base: position 19,214 of record JAVBPM010000023.1, read on the forward strand.
TCGCGGTTGAGGCCGACGGCACCTACACCGACCGCGACCACGTCGCGCTCTATATCCACACCTACCACAAGCTGCCGTCCAACTACCTCACCAAAAAAGAGGCCGAGCAGCGCGGCTGGAACAGCAGCCACAGCACCATGGCCGAGGCGCTGCCCGGCTACAGCATCGGCGGCGACCACTTTGGCAACCACGAGCAGCTGCTGCCGACCATCAAGGGACGCCGCTACTTCGAGTGCGACATCGACTACAAGAGCGGCCACCGCAACGCCAAGCGCATCATCTACTCCGACGACGGCCTGATTTATTACACCGACGACCACTATAAAACCTTTACCGAGATTACCTTTGACTGAGGTGAGCGTCTTGAAACACCTGACATTGCAGCCCAAGGGGCTGACCACGCCGGCGCAGCTGCACGGCGAAATCAAGGCGCTTTTTGCCTTTCCCGACAGCTACGGTGCCAACCTCGACGCGCTGTACGACCTGCTTTGTCAGCCGTGCGACGCCGTCTGCCTGACGTTGCCGCGCGCACTGCCGCGCCGGCGCAAGCTGAGTCGCTACTACGACCGCGTAGTCGACATATTGCAAGCCGCCGCCGAGCAAAACCCGTCGCTTCAGCTGTCTTGGCGGTAGCTGACGACCATCGACAGGAGGAAAGGGTATGTATTGTACACAGTGCGGAGCGCAGGTTCCCGAGACAGCCGCCTTTTGCCGCCAGTGCGGCGCGCCCTCACCGGGCTCAGTGCCGGCCGCGCCGGTGCCGCCGGCCATGCCAATGATGCCGCCACCGCCGCCGCCAAAGTCAAAGCTGCCGCTTTGGATTGCGCTGGGCGTGCTGATTGTGGCCGCCGGCATAGCCGCCGTGTTGCTGCTGACCGGTGACAAGTCAGACGGCAAAGCAACGCCGACCCCACGCGCCACGCCGACCCAAACCGCCGACCCGACGCCGACGCAAGCGCCGGATGGCTTTGAGGCCGAGTCGTTCACCGCCTATGGCAACAGCTATTCGATTACCGGCTACGCGTTCTCACACGGCGATAACGGAAAGACGATCATTACGATGACCGGCACCGACTACAGCATCATGCCCTTCCGCGACGGCAGCCTGCACGTTCCGGTCTGGGCCGAGTTCACCGCGGGCGGCGAGACCTTCCGCGCCGTCGCGGCCACCACCAGCGCCACCAGCGTGATTTACGAGTTTGAGGCAACCGCCACGCCCGAGACCATCATCTTCATCAACAGCGAGACCGAAGAGGTGATTTCCACCGTGTACATTGGCGTGGACGCGGGTACCGCCACCGAACCGCCGGCTACCGAAGCACCGGCCACCGAACCGCCTGCTACTGAACCGCCCGCCGCCACCGACCAAATTGCCCCCGACCTGTACAAACCGTTTGTCGGCGAGTGGCTGGGCAGGGCCGACGACATCGTGCTGACCTTCAACGTCAAAGACGACGGCACCGGCGTCTATCATTTCCAGCAGGGCGGCTATGAAGAAGGCTATCCCTTTGCGCTCAAGGCCGACACCAAGACCTTCAGCGTCACCATCCCCGCCGACAACCGGCTGGGCATCAAAACCATCACGGGCAGCTACGAGCTGGCCGACGACACGCTGACGCTGCGCGTCAAAACCACCTTCGCCGACGGCCGGACGTTCAGCTACACCGTGCCCTGTCACAAGATTTAGACAAAAACAAACAAGCGGCAAGGGAGTTTTCCCTTGCCGCTTGGCGCTATAGTAATTGATTTTTAGAGCAGTGTCATGATTTTGTTGAAGTTGAGCTCTTTGGTTTTCTTGGAAATGGAGAACCAGTCGATGATGGTCAAAATGCCGCAGACACCACCGGTCAACAGCTTGAGCACACCCATGCCCGTGTCGCCCAGCATGAAGCGGTCAACGCCAAAGGAGCCGAGGAAAATGGAAATCAGCAGCAGTGTGGTGGGGTCCTTCAGCTCGATGGTGGAAATCAGACCCATGCGCGACTCGTCCATCGCCAGCAGTTTCTCTCTCAGGTACAGCGTCTTTTCGGCCGGGAAATACTTGGCGTTTGCGAGCATAAACATGTCTACTTTTTGGACATCCATTTTACTACACCCTTTGTTTCATAAATTGTGCGTTGAATAAATATGCAAAGCGATAATATAGCAACATACGACGAAAGTCAAGCGCGTTTTGCACTAATAAACGATATTGCCCGAAAGGACGCGAATGATGTAGACGACAAAAATCAGCAGCGCGGCGGCGATTAGAATGGCGTCGCTTGTTTTCTTTTTCATAGTGAATAGCGGGCGGTGAAAGGCAAACAGCAGCGTCAAAATCATGGGAATGGTCATCGGATTGTAGTGCAGCGAGGCGCTGAAGTCCAATTGAAGCAGCGCGACAAACGACCGCGTCATGCCGCAGGTCGGCGATGGAACATGAAAAATCGCCTTGAAAGGGCAGGGGACGTCAACCGTCGAAGCGATTAGTAAATAAATCAATGCGACAAGCGCCAGCAAGGCGTCCTGCCGCAGTATTTGTTTGGCGCTCTTGCCGGCCATGGGCACACCCGCCTTATCGTAAAGAATGGTTGCCGCTAGCCTAGCAGCGCGATGGCCTAATTGTACAACAGGTTGACCCAAATTGATAGTGCAAACTGTAATTTGAGAGCAGTGCAGCGCCGCACGTGTAAGTGCCGTGCGACGCAGCGGGCAAAACAAAAGACAGGCATGGCCTGTCTCAGCGTGTTAAAAAACTTGTTTTTTGGCACGCTGCCAGACTGACAAAGAGGTGCGCAGGCAAAGAAACGCTGTCCGTCGGCGTACGATGGTACGCTAGGACAGCGTTTCTGCAGCAAGTATAACCAATTGTGGCGCAGCGACCTTGTCGATGCGCCACAAACCATTAGAGGCAAATCAAAACGTAGCCCTGCGTCGTCATTTCTCTTTTTTCTGACACTGGTTTTACGGTGCGCGCTTTTTTGACAGTCTGAGACAGGCATGGCCTGTCTTTTACGCGTCTGGTTGCGGCATATGATCGACGGCGTAGTCGATGCACTGATTGATAAAGGCGCTGCGGCTCAGGTTGTGTTGCTCAGCCAGCTTGTCGATTTGAGCCAGCTTTGATGTTTCAATGCGAACCGTAATCGGCTCACTTTTGAAAGGCTTCGGCATAAAATTAGTCAAGCATCATCACCTCTTGACACATTGTAAGCGATATTATAAACTGTGAATAGGTTCGAAAAACGAATACAAAATAGATGCGCGCGAGGTGAGAGACATGCAGGACTACGAACCAGTAGAGCGAGCGCTGGTCATACGGGCGCTGGGAGAAGCGTCGCTTAGTATGGTGGAAAAACTGCAAATGACAAATGTAGTGGGCATGGTGGGGCAGCGCGCTGTCATGATTTTGCAGCTTGTTCAGCAGATCGTGGCCAGCGACAAGGACGACTTTGAGATTGTCGAGGATTTGGTGTGCCTGTTCGAGACCTACGGGCTGGACGCCGACGCGACGCATGATTTTGGGTAGAAACATAGAAGTGCACGATGTCGACACGTAATCTGTTAAGCCAAGCGAAACCAGCCCCTACAAAAAATGGTTGCCTGTTGCCGGACGGTGCTGTATCCTAGTGGTAAGAGTACCCAGTGGGACTTGTCTTGGGAGGTGCAATTGATGAAACGCAGTGTGTTAGCCATTTCTGTTGTTGTCGCGCTACTGCTGGCCGGTTGCGGTGGCACGGGCCAGCCCAGTGTCACGAAAAATTCTGTCAAAACGGCGGCCATCACGCGCTTTGTGTCGCTCGGTGGCGCGGGCGAGGATATGGCGTGTGTCGATGTGGAGGCGCTACCTGACCTTGTGGAGGCGGGTGCGCTGCCCGAGACGTTGCCGGTTGTCGTCGACCACTATCCGACAGAGCAGACAGGCCCGACCTACGACGTGACCGATCAGCTGATTGCTCAAAACACGCAGCAGGCGCAGCGGTTTTTAACGCTGCTGTACGGCGACAGTCAAGACTACGAGGTCAAGCCGCCGGAGGTGGCGCCCGGTGACCTGCGCGCCGAGTATGTCAGCTACGACGCGGCTGACTTTACGCTCAACGCCTTTCCCGATGCGCTGACAATCCTGACCGGTCAGTTTGACGTGGCCGCCGCAGCCAAGGCCGGCAGGCTCTTAGACAATACGCTGGTCAAGGCAGCCATCGCCTATCTAAACCTGCAGAATCCGCAGACGACGGAGATGGTAAGCTACATGTCGGACGGCAGCCCGCATGAAACCCGGTATACCATCACAGACGCGGCAAGCGATGCCAAGCAGAGCCTGTTGAACAGCAGCTTTCACAGCATTGAGCTGATTGTTGCGCCCGACGATGGACAGATTTTGATGACCGTGGTGCAGTGTGACAGCACCGACACGGTCGGTGAGGCGGCCGTAGTCGACTATGATGACGCCGTCGCCTATGCCGCGCAGCAGAGCGGCGTTGATGAGCAGGCCATTTGCGCCGAGGTGGTGTACCGCGACGACGTTGAGCCGGGCTATTGGATTCCCTGCTACAAGTTCTATGCGGTCGAGGAAACTGTGGCCGGAAACGTCGACCTGTGCGAGGTTGTCTATGTGCCCATGCTCACGGTCAATTAAAAAGAACGAGCAACACAACAGCACCCGCCGATACGCGTCGGCGGGTGCTGTATGTTCATTGCCGCTAGACCAGCAGCGCGATGGCCATGGCGCTCATGCCCTCGCCGCTGCCCGTGTAGCCCATGCGCTCCTCGGTGGTCGCTTTGACACTGACCTGCGCGACGTCGACGCCCAGCGCGTCGGCTACGTTGTCGCGCATCTGCGCGATGTATGGCGCCAGCTTGGGCGCTTGCGCCACAATCGTGGCGTCGACATTGCCGATGGTGTATCCGGCGTCGGTCAGCATGCCGACAATCAGCCGCAGCAGCGACAGGCTGTCGGCGCCCTTGTACGCCGGATCGCTGTCGGGAAAATGCGCGCCCAAATCGCCCAGCGCCGCCGCGCCCAGCAGCGCGTCGGACACCGCGTGCGCCAGCACGTCGGCGTCGGAGTGCCCCAGCAGCCCCTTGTCGTGCGGCACGTCTACGCCGCCGAGTATCAGTGGTCGACCCTCGACCAGCCTATGGGCGTCAAACCCTTGCCCTATCCTCATGGTTGGCCTCCAGCAGTCCCGCCGCCATGACCAAATCATGCGGCGTGGTAATTTTAATGTTGTCGTACGAGCCCTCGACAATCTGCACCGGCACGCCCAGCCGCTCGACAGCGCCGGCGTCGTCGGTCAGGTCGATGTTGGCAGCCTGCGCCTTGCTCAGCGCGCCGGACAGCAGCAGCCGGTCAAACACCTGCGGCGTCTGCACCGCCCAGAAGCGGCAGCGGTCGGGCGTGTGCTTGACGATGCCGTCGGCCACCTCTTTAATGGTGTCCTTGAGCGGCACGGCCAGTATCGCCGCGCCGAAGGTGGCGGCCGTCTCGACCACGCGGTCGATGTCGGCGCTGCTTGCCAGCGGTCGCGCGCCGTCGTGAACGGCCACCAGCTGCGCCTTTGCGGGCACCTCGCCCAGCGCCGTCAGCACCGACTGCTGCCGCGTGTCGCCGCCGCGAATGACCTTGGTCGCTTTGGCAATGCCAAAGTGTTTACAGATGTCGTAGATACCGGCAATCTCCTCGCCCTTGGCGGCGATGATGATTTCGTCAACGGCTGTGCTGTGCTGCAGCGCCGTCAGCGTGTGCGCCAGCACCGGCGCGCCGCACAGGTCGGCAAAGGGCTTGGAGCCACCGCCCATACGGCTGGACAGCCCCGCCGCCGGAACAATGGCGGCGCAGTACGGCCGCTTGCCCGGCTTTGGCTCCTTTTTTTTGCGTCTGAACAGTCCCATGGCATTACCCCCAGTTGATGTCTATGCCTATTGTACGGCTTTCAGACGCGCTTGTCCAGTGCGGGCTGCCTATTTGCGTAATGGGTGGCGGTCTGGTATACTGCCATCAGCTCATGACAACAGGGGAGGAACTGACATGACACGCTTCACCGCTTTGACACTGTCCGCCGTCCTGCTGCTGGCGCTATGCGCCTGTGGCGGAACGCCGGCGCCCAGCACCACGCCCACCACAACCGCGACCGCTTTGCCCACTGCCACAGCGCCCGTTGCGTCGGAGGAGTCGACCATCGCGCAGGCCTACTACGGCGTGGTGACCGACCTGCTGACCCAGTACGGCGAGCCGCAGCTGACCGACGTTGACGAAAACGACAACGCCGCGCTGTTCGGGCTGTGCTATGTGCGGGTGCGCGACTTTGACTATGACGGCACACCCGAGCTGCACGTCTGCTACGCCGAAAAAGCGGCGCTTGGCGAGTACCGGCAGGCCGTCTACACTTTCCGCGACGGGCAGCTTGTCGCCGCGCTGCCCGACGAGCCGATGGTCTACTACGCCGAATTTCCCGTGCTAAGCCTGATGGTCAAGCCGGGCGAGCAGGTCTATCTTGACGAAAGCTATGAGTCGCTGTACATATTCAGAGCCATTCGCGACGGCAAAACAACCACGGCGCTGGACGCCGAGTTTAGTGGCGCAGAATACGAGGGCAAGATAGACGGCAAGACGGTCACCGGCGCCGAGGCCGAAAGCGTGATTGACACGTTTATCGAGAATAGCGAGGACATTCGCGTTTGGTTTCAAGACGAGCAGAAGCTCCAGCAGTCGGTGATCGACGAGACCAAGGCGGTGATAGCGCTGCTGAAAAACGGCAGCCTCAAGGCACGACTGCCCGCCGCCGAGCCAATTGCCAACCCGACAACCGAGCAAGCCGCCGCACTGGCGTACTACGGCGTGCTTTGTGACTTGTTTGACGAGTACGGCGCGGCGCGAATTACCTACAGCGGTCACTACCGAAGCGGCTTTACCGCTTTGTCAGGCATCGGCTACGTGCGGCTGCTTGACTTTGAATACGACGGCATGCCCGAGCTGTACATCGGGTTTGGCGACGACGTCAACCCCTTCCACCGCCAGCAGGTCATCTACAGCTACATTGACGGCGCGCTGGTGCAGTCGCTGCCCGCTTGCGACGTCGGCATTGTCGGCGCCGAGGACATTCCCTATTCGGAATTTGTCTTTAAGCCTAGCACGCGCGGCTACTTTGTCGACGGCGCGTCCGATGAGCAGATATTCCATACCATCAAGAACGGCAAGGTCGTTACCGAGAAAAGCATCTACATTGACACTGTCGGCAGCCAGCCGCCCACCATTGACGGCCAGTCGGTGACCGAGGCCGACGCCAACGCGGCGCTGGCAGCCTACACCGATGGCGCCGAGGTAACGCACATCTTCTACATGGGCGATGAAAGCACCATGCAGCCACTGATTGACCAAACCAACGCCGTTATCGCGGCGCTGCAAAGCGGCAGCCTGAAAGCACCGCCCGCACCCAAGCCCGCGCCCACGCCGACACCCGCCACAACAGAGCAGGCCGTGGCCGCCGCCTACTACAACGTGGTGGCCGACCTGATTGCCCGGCACGGCGAGGGCAATATGGTGCTGGCGGAGGACAGCCAAAGCGGCTTTGGCCATTTTTCGGGCGTAAGCTACGTTCGGCTGCTTGACTTTGAATACGACGGCATGCCCGAGCTGTTCGTCGTTTTCAACGATGCTGAAAACGGGTTTTTGCAAGACAAGGTCATCTATAGCTACATAGACGGCGAGCTGGTGCAGTCGATGCCCGTCAGCGACGTGCACACAGTCGGCGATGGGTTTCCACGCGCGACGTTAATCTTCAAGGCGGGTCAGCGCGGCTATTTTGTCGACGGACACGACGGTGACAGCATCTTCTGCACGCTGAAAAACGGCAAGGTGGTCACCGAAAAGACGGTCTATTGCGATGACATACGCGGCGAGGCCTTTTCCATTGACGGCCAGTCGGTGACCGAGGCCGAGGCCAACGCTGCCATCTCGGCCTACACCAAGGGCGCCGAGGTGGTGGACATCCACTTTCTGGGCACCGGCGACGAAGCGATGCAGGCCACGCTGCGGCAGACCAACGATGTCATCGCGCTGCTTAAGAGCGGCAAGCTGAAATAGATTACATTCCCGTTAACACTTACCCCAAGCGATTGACAGTCGCTCGCGCATTTGCTACGCTAGCCGGTAGAGTTAACTTTGAAAGGGGCGCATCTCTTGTCTACAGCCACACAGACCAAACCGGCGGCCAAAAAGGCCAAGCCGCAGCCGACCGCCGTCAACCCGTTTCCCATGAGCCGCAAAAAACGCGTTCTGCTCACCATTACCGCACTGCTGATGGTCTTTGTGCTGGTGGCAACGCTGGTGGTCAACGCCATTCTCAACCGCGGTCTGCCGCAGCTGACCGGCAGCCTTGAGCTGTCCGGCCTGCAAGCGACCGTCACCGTCGTGCGTGACGCCAACGGCACGCCGCACATCACGGCGCAAAACGAGCACGACCTCTACATGGCGCAGGGCTTTGTGCAGGCGCAGGACCGTCTGTTTCAAATGGACCTCAGCCGCCGACAGGCCAGCGGACGGCTGGCCGAGGTCGTGGGCGAGGACGTGGTGGATCAAGATAAGTACTTCCGCGCGCTGGGACTGCGCCGCGCGGCGCAAAAGTCGCTGGGCGAATACGAGCCGGCCACCCTTGAGGTCATGCAGTCCTTTGCCGACGGCGTCAACGCCTACATAGAGCAAGGCAATCTGGCGCTGGAGTTTACGCTGCTGGGCTACGACCCCGAGCCGTGGACGCCCTTAGACACGCTGACCATCGCCAAATACATGGCCTACGACCTCGGCGGCCACTACAACTCGCAGGCCTTCCACGCCTATCTGCTGCAAAACTTCGACGAGGCGCTGGCGCGCGAATTGTTTCCGCAGGATCCCGGGCCCGACGTCTATATCATCAACAAGGACGAGCTAAACCTGTCGGGCGTATTGGACAAGGTGCCGACCCACGACCCCGAGAACGGCTCAAACAACTGGGTGGTGGGCGCCGACAAGTCGGCCACCGGCAAGCCGCTGCTGGCCAACGACCCGCACCTCAGCATCGCGTCGCCGTCGGTGTGGTATCCCATGCACCTGACGTGCGGCGACCTCAATGTCGGCGGCGTGATTTTCGGCGGTTGCCCCGGCATCATTGTCGGCAGCAACGACTACGTGTCGTGGGGCGTAACCAACACCGGCCCCGACGTGCAGCAGCTGTACATTGAAAAGCGCAACCCCAACAACGACAAGCAGTTTGAGTATATGGGCCAGTACGAGGACGCTCTTGTCCACGACGAGACCGTGACGGTCAAGGGCGGCAAAACCATCCCCTTTGAGGTGCTGGAAACGCGCCACGGCCCCATTATCACCGACTGGTGCAGCACCGACGAGGACAAGGGTGACGGCAGCACCGAGCTGGCGCTGCGCTGGACGATGCAGGACGCCACGCACGAGATGACCGCCGTGCTGGACATGAACCGTGCCAAGAACTGGGACGAATTTTCCAAAGCACTCGAGCATTTCCAAGTGCCGACGCAGAACTTTGTCTTTGCCAGCGTCGACGGCACCATTGCCTACCGCGCCAACGGCCTGATTCCCATCAGCGACAACGACGGGCTGCTGCCCGTGCCCGGCTACGACGGCCAGCACGAATGGCAGGGCTACATTCCCTACGACCAGCTGCCTGCCGTCGTCAACCCCGAAAAGGGCTATATCGCCACGGCCAACTACAAGGTGCTCGACCAAGACGGCGACTATCCCTACCACATCACCGACCAGTGGGCGCAGCCCTTCCGCATGCAGCGCATCGACGAGGTGCTGGCGTCCAAGGACAAAATCACCGTCGACGACATGAAGGCGCTGCAATACGACACGCTGGACAAGGCGGCGCAGCAGTACGTGCCCAAGCTGTGCGCGGCACTCGAGAGCGCCGGAAACCTGACCGAGCGGCAGCAGCAAGCCATCGCGCTGCTGAAAAGCTGGGACTACACCGACGCCGTGGACAAGCCGCAGCCGATGATCTACCAGTTTTGGAAAGTCGGCATCCTCGAGCTGCTGTACTACGACAAAATGGACGAGGATATGCTCGACTTGTTCGAGTGCATGGAGAGCGTGACCTACGCGCTGCTCGACCGCGCCATGGCGGGTGAGAAAATCGGCTGGATTGAGCAGTGCGGCGGGCTGTCAAAGCTGCTGTCCGACGCGCTGGACAAGGCGCTTGACCGCGCCGAGTCGTTGCAGGGCAAGGACATGAGCGCGTGGCAGTGGGGCGACTTCCACGTCTCGGTGTTCCCGCATCCGCTGGGCAACGCCATGGAAATTCTCAAGGCACTGTACAACCCCATGGACCCCGTGCCGCTGCCGGGTAGCAACACCACCGTCTTTGCCGCCGGGTATAAAAACGACAGCGGCATACACCGCCACGGCGCCAGCTGGCGCTATGTCATCGACATGGCCGACACCAGTCAGGCCAGCCACATCGTAGGCCCGGGCGTGGCCGAGCACTTCCGCAGCCGGTTCTATCAAAACAACCTGCTGCTGTGGACACAGGGCGGCTACCGCACACTGCAAATGAAAGGCAACGTCGAGGGTCAGACGCTGACGCTGCAACCATAGGCAACCAATAAGCGGCAAGGGAGACAACGTCTCGCTTGCCGCTTGCTTCTTGTTGCCAAGCTATGCGCCTTCCAACTGCTCTCGTCCGCTAAACACCTCTGTGGTCATCAGCACACCCAGCCGGTAACCGGTGACAAAGCGGTTGATATCCCAAGCGTCGCTGACCGCCTGCCGGGCGCGGGCGTACTGCTCTAACCATTGTGCACCGCCGTCGGGCAGACGGGTCAACAATTCTTCTTCACAGGCAAGCAGTGCTTGCATGGCCGCGTTGTAAGCCGGTGTCCGAGGAACCGGCACCTCGTCCGGCAGGATATTGCCTCGCGCAAATTCAGCTAAGATGCTGCACATGATGGTCACTCCTCTCGTGGCTTAAGACACGATAATTTAGGTGAAGTCACGCAAAGCATAACACATTGAACAGATGAATAGGTGATTTGCCACAATTGTGTGGCATGAGTGGCGATGTGTAAAACACTTATTGCATGAGGTGGCAGCGTGCGGACGTCACAAGGCAACGCACCAAAACGCACAGTCCCGAGCAAGGTAGAAACCTAGTCCGACTGTAGGCGTAGCCGAAAGTCGGACAGCGCAGCTGCAATAAGGCACAGCAAAAAACTAAAGCGGCTTTTGGCGTGAGTACCGTGTACTCGCGTCAAAAACGCCATTTTTTGCCATCCGAGAGGTGAGGGGGTCTCGGGGCGACTCCCCGAGTCTGCTTCTTTGGTTACTTTCTTACAGACAAAGAAAGTAACACCCCCGCAGGGCGCGCCAAGCTGCTTGGGGTAGCACAGGCGACGAGATTCAGCGCGTCGGCATCGGCGCTCAGCTTGATTACAGGTGGACGTGCCACACGGCGGTCACACGCGCGGCTGGCCGCTGTATAAATTACAATTGTTTGACATTTTTATTTTGTGCTGTCTATCTTGCGCTATCTATTTTGGCCGGTTTGATGTATAATTAAACTATCGAGGACTTGCCATACATACTTTGGGGGGGAGACAATGAAAGCCAACATCAAACGTCTGGGCGCGCTGGCGCTTTGCCTTTCGCTGCTGCTACTGCTTCTGTTGGCGCTGGGCGCCTGCGGCACGACGACCGACACCCCGCCGCAGGAGGTTGTTCTCGGCACCATGCTGAGTAGCCATAGCATGGTATCTCAAGAGAGCGAGATCGTGCAGCGGGTCGACCGCGCGCTTGATTCGTTGACCTATGACAAAACAGATCGTGCGCTTGATTATGGTCGCGCAGCCTCGGTGCTGTGGGGTGGCGTCTATTATATCGTTGACGCCAACGGCGTGTTCACCAAAGGCGACGGCACAAACTACTGGGCCGAGAGCAATGTCAGCTGCTACGACCAGCTGATGCTCATCTTTCAGTCAAGTCAGCCAACGTCGTAAACAGTCAGCCAACCCAGCGCCCGCCGAGTTGTTTCGGCGGGCGCTGCTTGTTTGTCGCGCCACACGGCGGTCACACGCGCGGCTGGCTGACGCATAAAATTACAATTATTTGACATTTACATTTTGCGCTATCTATTTTGGCCGGTTTGATGTACAATTAAACCATCGAGGACTAGCCATACATACTTTGGGGGGAAAACTATGAAAGCCAACATCAAACGTCTGGGCGCGCTGGCGCTTTGCCTTTCGCTGCTGCTGACGCTGCTGCCGGCGCTGCCGGCCTCTGCCGTCGAGCCGCTGACACTGGTCAGCGTTTCAACCGACCCGCTGGGCAAGACGCTGCTGCTCACCTTCAGCGAGCCGATGACACCCGCCTTTGACACCGGGCTGGCGCCGGTTGTCACCGATACGACCGGCCGCCACATCGTCGACAAGACGGGCGTGTCGGTGTCGGAGGACGACGACTGCCAGCTGGTGGTCAACCTTGAGGCGCCGCTGCTTTCGGCGCTGAGCTACAAGGCGCGCGTGGCCGGTGTCCGCGCCGTGTCGGGCGCTACCATGGCCGCCGGCACGGTTAGCATTGCCAACACCATCACGCCATGCCCGACCGTAACCTCGGCCGTGTGCGACAACACCGGGATGCAGCTGCAAATCACCTACAGCGAGGCGCTGAGTGGCTCGAACATCAACCGACTGCACTGCTCGCTGGCCACCAACGGCTTTAATGCCATCAACGCAGTGACGCTGAGCGCAGACAAGAAAACGCTGCTGGTGTCGCTGTTTGCGCCCATTGCCAAGCAGGCGACAGCCAGCTTTACCATCAACATTCTCGGCGATCCGACCCAGCCGCCGCTGCCCATGCTGATGGCGGCCGACGGCCGCGCGGTCGACACGCGCGCTGCCATTTCAGTGGTCAGCAACGCGACCGCCGTGCCCGCCGCAACACTGAACGGCGTCGCCGCCACGGCCATTGACAATGCCACGGCCGTCACCGTGGTGCCGACCAACACGCAGCTGAGCCAAGCGCGCACCGCTGCTTTTGACTACGCGCAGGCGTCGAAGCGCTTTACCACCTTTGCCGACCGCAATTACCTCTACATCGCGCTGGGTAACGCCGCCGCGACGTCGGTGACGCTGCAGTTGTCACCGGCCCAGCTGCTGACGCTGGGCGACACCTATCTCATCACCGGCAACCAAGCGCTGGGCGTGCTGTACATCAGCGAGGCCATGGCCGCTGCGGCCACGGCCACGGGTGGCACCGTGCGTCTGACGCTGGCCGACATTGCCTACACCGTCAGCGGCGAGACTAAGCACAAGCTGTCGGTTAGCTTCAAGCAGGCGGGCAAGCTGCTGGACTTGGGCACGCTGGCCGATCCGGCACAGCTGTTTATGCCGACGCTGCCGCCGGCGTCCGGCTATCCCACCTCGCACATGATGCTGACCCGCGTGCTGTCGGGCAGCAGCCAGCGCGTGCCGCGCTCGTGGTACCACGGCGGCTATGTGGCCGGCGTGCTGACCCAGCAGGGCGAGTACCGCATCGACTACCTGACGCCCAACAGCTACATCGACCTGCCGTCATGGGCGACCAGCCAGTTCTACTACCTCAACACGCGCGGCGTTGTCGGCGGCATCAGCAACAACAAGCTGGGCTCGAAAAACAACATTACCCGCGCCGACTTCATCCTGCTGCTCATGCGCGCGCTCGACGCCGACAACACGGAAATCGGCACGACAAAGCAGTTTGCCGACGTGGCAGTGAGCAAGTACTACGCCAAGGCCGTTCTGCAGGCGCGTGCGCTCAAGTTTGTCGGTGGCACGGGCAACAACACCTTTGCGCCCGAGAAACCCATCAGCCGTCAGGACGCCTGCGTCATGCTGGACAACATCATGAAACGCAGCGGCATCAAGCTGACCGGCAGTCCCAAAACGCCGGTCACCGGCTTCGCCGACTGGGGCAAGGTGTCGAGCTACGCCCGCACGGCGGTCACCAACCTCTACGACGTCGGTCTGATGGCCGGCTCCAATAACCAAATCAACCCAACCGACAACCTGACCCGCGCCGAGGCGACGGTCATCATTGCGCGTCTGCTGCAAAAAGAGCAGCCGCTGTGGCAGTCGCAGACCAAATAATAAGCCAGTGTTGACTCCGGCTCCCGCCCGTTTGGGCGGGAGCCGTTTTTGCGCTGGGGGTTGTTATTGCCGAGCAAAGCCTGTATAATGAATGGATAATTCGCTTGTGGAGAAAGTGAGGCCCATATGCAAAACAAACGCCTAACCTGCCGGCTGATGTCCGTACTGGTCTGCCTGACGCTGCTGGTTGCGCTGTTGCCGCAAACCGCCGGCGCCGCCGCGCCGCTGACGCTGGTGTCGGTCGAGTGCGACGCCACCGGCCGCGTGGTTACTTTTAGCTTTAACAAGGCGGTCGACATGACCACCGTCACCAAAAACAGCTTTTACCTGCAGAGCGTCTGGAACGACACCGTCATCTACCTGTGGGGCAAGAGCGTTGCTGCCGCGTCGGGTGACGCGACCAAGGTCAACGTGACGCTGGACGGCTACGTTGTCGCCGGCCACACCTACGGCGCTTGCTACGCCAACTGGAACGGCGCGGTCAAGGCGGTCGACGGCGGCTCGATGCAGTCCTTTTACATGACACCGCTGGTCAACAACACGCCGCAGGGGCCGCAGGTGGTCTCGGCCTACACCGGCAGTGTCGACAACAAGTTGTATGTCGACTTCGACCGCAACCTCAAGGCCGGCAGCCTGTCGACCGAGTCCTTCAACCTGCGCAACCTGGCGGCCAGTTCGCTGATTAACCAGCCGATTGCCGTCAACCTCAGCGCCGCCGACGCCAGCATTGTTGAAATCACGCTGCTGTCGCCGCCGGCGGCCGGCGACAACTACCGGCTCTACTACGTGCCGTCCGGTCTGGCCGACACGCTGACCGACACCAACAACTATCCCGCCGAGTACATCACCGATTTGGCGGTGACCAACAATATGTCCGGCGTTTACACAGCCTACATCAACGGCTGTGCCGTTACCGCCACCGCCTCAGGCGGCAGCGTGACCATCACACCCACGGCCGCGCAGTGGGCGGCCATACAGGCCGCGCCAATGCCGGCCACGCTGCTTGCGCTGAATATGCCGGCCGGCACGCCCGGCCTGTTTGTGGCGCTGGGCAGCAAAAGCTACACCACCTTCACGTTGCAACTGACACCGGCTATGGCCAAGTCGCTGAAGGGCTACGCCATCGGCACCAACAGCGTCACGCGCGGCGGCCTGCTGGTCAGCAAAACAATGGCCGACAGCGTCAACGCCAGCGGCGACACCGTGTCGCTGACCATGGGCGGCAGCGCATGCAGCTTTACGCTGGCGTACACGCAGAACGGCAAGACGCTGCCCGTTTCCACCATCAACAACTACGCCGTCATCGCCATCGACGCCGGCAACGTCTGGATGGCCGACAACGCCGTCAACAGCTGTGTGTCCCGCGTTTCGGGCAGCTCCAAGACGCCGGTGCCGCGCTCGTGGCTGACGAACCAGACCGGCATGGCCAAGATTGCCACCACCGGCAGCTACCGCTTCGCCGCGCCGGACAACACCGCCTTTGTTGACCTGACATGGATGGCGGCAGATGTGACCTACCTCAATGCCCGCGCCGTGGCGCGCGGCACGGACACGACTCATTTCTCGCCCGGAAAGCCGGTGAAACGCGCCGAGTTCATCACGCTGCTCATGCGCGCTCTCAACTTCAATGTCAGCACCGGATCAACGCCGCAGTTTGCCGACGTAGACACCAAGGACTACTACGCCAAATCGGTGCTGCAGGCGCGCGCGTTGGGCATTGTCGGCGGTACCGGCAACAATAAATTCAACCCCGACAGCTTCATTTCGCGGCAGGACATGGCCAAAATGCTGAGCGGCGTCATGACCAAGTGCGATTTTCCCACCCTAGCCATCACCACGCGCAGCGCTTCGGCCGCTTACGCCGACTGGGCCGGCGTGGCGACCTACGCCCGCAGCCATGTCGACCTGTTGTACAAAACGGGCGTCATGCGCGGCAACGGCGGCCGGTTTCTACCCGCCAACAACAGCACGCGCGGCGAAGCGGCAACCGTTATCAGCCGCATCCTCAAACTCGAGGTGTGGAACTGAAATAAAAAACAATAAGCGGCAAGGGTGATATCACCCTTGCCGCTTGCTTATGTTCTGTTCAGGCGCGCCGGTTGCGCGCCTGCCCGGGGTGCATCCGCACAGCCGACACCAATCCCGCCGCCACCATCATCGTCAGCATCGACGTGCCGCCGTAGCTGAAGAAGGGGAGCGTCAGCCCGATAACCGGCAGCAGCCCCAGACACATGCCTACGTTTTCAATCAGCTGGAAGCTGAGCATGGCCGCGACGCCGACACAAATGAGCCGGCCGGTGGTGTTGCGCGCGCGCAGCGACACAGCGACGCAGCGAACGATGATAAACAGCAGCAACGCCACGATGCACAGGCAGCCAATCAGCCCCAGCTCCTCGCCGCCGACGCTGAAGATAAAGTCGGTGTAGCTAAACGGCAGCCGCTTGCCCTGCGTCTGCGTGCCCTGCAACAGCCCCATGCCCGTCAGCCCGCCGTTTTGCAGCGCGATTTTCGACTGCGCCGCCTGCCAGCCGATGCCCGTCGGGTCAAGACTGGGGTCGAGGATGGTCAGGATGCGGTCCTTTTGATAGGGCCGCAGCACAAAGTGCCACAGCAGCGGCAGCGTGCCGGCCGTCGCCGCCAGCCCGCCCAGCAGCCACGCCCAGTTGAGCCGCGAGCAAACGCACATGACGGCGAAAATGACGAAGTAGACGACTGCCATGCCCATGTCGTCGGACGAGGCGACAATCAGTCCCAGCATAAAGCCGGCGTGCAGCAGCAGCGACAGCACCGACAGCGGCCGGTTGATTTTGTCGCCCAACGCGGCAAAGTGCAGTGCCAGCAGGATGATAAAGGTCAGCTTGACAATCTCGGCCGGTTGTATGTTGAAGGGCAGAAACGACAGCATCAGCCAGCTGCGGTTTCCCGTGCCGGGGTCTTTGCCGATGACAAACAGCGACGCGATGAACAAAACATTAAACAGCGCCAGCCATTTCCACGCCGCGCGGTAGACGTCGGTGTCGATAAAAGAAACGACGGCATAGAGTAAAACGCCGGCAAGCATAGCGCCCGCCTGCACCGTCACCATGCTCACGCCGGTGTCGTAGGGGTGTCCGGCCGAGTAAATCAGCACCATGCCGTATATTGAGGAGATGACGCACAGCGTCAGCAGCAGCCAGTCGCCCTTGCGCGCAAAATCGTGCGCCAGCCGTTTCAGGCCGCGCCACAGCGACGCCATGGTCATCACTCCTTTCGCGTTATACTTGTCCATTCTACCATAGTTATGCTATACTGCAAAGAGAAAAAGGAGGCGAATGCGTGGAAAAACGCGAAAGCAACAGCGTCAGCGACACCGAGCGCATCGCCGCTCAGTGGGTCAAGTCGTTGCCGCGCGGCGCTGTCGTGGCGTTGCAGGGTGACCTCGGCGCGGGCAAAACCGCCTTTGTAACAGGCATGGCCGCCGGGCTGGGCTATACCGGCCGCGTCACCAGTCCCACCTTTAACCTGCTGCACGAGTACGACAGCACGCCGGTGCTGTACCACTACGACCTCTACCGGCTGTCGGGTCCCGACGACCTCGACGATATCGGCTTTTACGAGACGCTGGAGCAAGACGGCATTGCCGTTATCGAGTGGAGCGAGCGCATTCTTTCCGCGCTGCCGTCCGGCACGCACGTCGTGCGGCTCAGCCGCTGCGACGACAACGACGACAAACGCATCATTGAATGGGGGCTGCTGCTTTGATACTCGGACTTGACGCCGCCGCCAAGACCTGCGCTGTGGCGCTCTACGACGGCAAGCTTGTCGCGCAACGCTTTGTCGACAACGGGCTGACCCACAGCCAGACGCTGCTGCCGCTGATTGCCGAGCTGCTTGCGTCTTGCGGGGTGGCACCCACGGCGCTCGACGGCGTGGCGGTTACCATCGGCCCCGGCTCGTTTACCGGGCTGCGCATCGGGTTGGCGACCGCGCAGGCGCTGGCGTGGCCGGATTTGCCCTGCGTCGGCGTGTCAACGCTGCACGCGCTGGCCGTCGGCGTGGCCGACCAAGGAGACGGGCAGATTTGCGCCTGCATGGACGCGCGGCGCAATCAGGTGTACAACGCGCTGTTTGAGAGCAACAACGGGCAGCTAAAGCGGCTGTGCGACGACCGCGCGCTGGCGCTCGACGAGCTGGCAAGCCAGCTGGACAACCCGCTGTTTGTTGGCGACGCGCTTTCATTATGCACGCAAGCCTACAGCGCCAAACACCGCCTGCCGCCACCATCGTTGGCGCACGTGACCGGCGAGGCCGTCTGCCGCGCGGCGTGGCCGCTGTTCCAGCGCGGCGAGACGGTGGCGTGCCATGAGCTGGTGCCCGTTTACCTGCGCCTGCCGCAGGCCGAGCGCGAGTTGCTGGCCAAGCAAAACGTGAACACGGTGGCAAGCCACCTGAGATAGAACAAAGGAGAAATGAAACATGGGCGTATATGTTGTAGACCACCCGCTGGTGCAGCACAAGCTGGCCATACTGCGCGATGTCGAAACGGGTCCCAAGGAGTTCCGCGCGCTGGTGCGCGAGATTGCCATGCTGGTCACCTACGAGGCGACACGCGAGCTGCCGCTGATTGACGTCAAGGTGCAGACGCCGCTGGAGGTGGCCGACTGCAAGAAAATCGAAGGCAAAAAGATGGCCGTCGTGCCCATTCTAAGAGCCGGACTCGGCATGATGGACGGCGTGTTGGACATGGTGCCTGCCGCCAAGGTGGGTCACATCGGCCTCTACCGCGACCCCGACACCCACGAGCCGGTCGAGTACTACTTCAAGGTGCCCTCCGACATTGAGGAGCGCATTGTCTTTGTCGTCGACCCCATGCTGGCCACCGGCGGCTCGGCCGTCGATGCCGTGCAGATGATCAAGGACAAGGGCTGCACGCAAATCAAGCTGATGGTCATGGTGGCCGCGCCCGAGGGCATTGCCGCCATGCAAAAAGCCCACCCCGACGTCGATATTTTCGCCGCCGCGATTGACCGGCAGTTGAATGATCATTGCTATATTTTGCCCGGCCTGGGCGATGCAGGGGATAGGATTTTTGGGACGAAATAAATGGTGCAGCGGCGCCGCAACACTTACAGATGCACAAAAGCCGCTTGAGAAAACGCAAACAAACACGGAATAGACGTCAGCGCGCCGGCAGGTGCGCAGACGACTGTTTCGCGTTTGCGAAGTCGCTTTCTCAAGCGGCTTTTGCAGCAGCCGTTAGTGTTGCGGCGCCGCTGCCCGATAGCACGCGTTATAAACCCGCGCGGACGCGCGACGCAACCACCAATATCAACCCAAACGCAGATGCCGCACCCCCACAACAAAGGAGGCGCCCATCATGAAAAAACTCGCCCTGACCCTCGCCGCGCTGCTACTGCTAACCGCCTGCGGCGGCAAGCCAACGCCCACCGTGCAGCCAACCACGCCGCCGCCCGCACCCACGACCACTGTCACGGCGACCGGCACTGCCGCGCCCGAAACGGTTGAACCGACGCCTGAGCCGACGGCCACCCAGCCGCAGCCAACCCCCACGCCGACAGAGGAGACAACCCCCGACAACCTTGCGCCTCCACTATCACTCGACGATCAATACATCCAGACGTTGATGGCGATGAGCGACGAGGAATTGGAGGCTGAAAGCCAGCGACTGCTAGAGGACGGGTATAGCAATGCGGATGACAAGCTGAACTATGTCCAAAATAGGGGTTGGGAAATGCCAGGCGCTAAATATGCAGTTGATTGGGAGAGACTAAGAGGTTGTCAGTGGCTTGAACTCTACACAGAACATCACATGGATTTAGATGGTGACGGCAAAGAGGAATCCATCTACGTGTCTACCTATACGGTCTTCGATACCGATAAGGATGGCAGCGACGAGAGCTGGCAAAAAGTCTATCTGACAATCAACGGTAAGAGCGAGCACATCATTAGCTTGAAGAATTCTACGTACTGCCACAGCCCGTTTGCCGTGGTCGACATCAACACAAGCGACGGGCAGAAAGAACTTGTGTTTGAGGTTGATTATGTCCACGGCAGAGACTCGAAGCCACATCTTCATTTTTTCTGCTATCGCAACGGCGCTATTCAGTATATGAACACCGGCTGCAATCAGAAACGCTTGGGCAGTGCAAAAGGCGCAGCCAACTGGATCAACGGATTCTTTGTAAACTCGAACCTACCCGGCGACAGCACGTTGGGCTTGACAGAGCGGCTGGGTACAGCAATAGACGCGCATCGATACACCATCAACTACAAACTGACAAAAGACCATATGCTCTACGACGACGCCGATCTGTACGACATGGTGTATTATGGTGAGGGCGACGGCGGGATGGACTATACCTTTGCCGCGCCGGTCATTGCCTACTACGACCGCGACCTCAACGGCAAAACAACGACCATAAACGCGACGTCGCAGTGTAATTTTACCCGCACCGATGGCAAAGAACTGCTTGAGGTAACGCTCAAAAGCGGCAAAAAGTTCTGGCTGAATATCAATCGGCTGCTTACGCCGGACGGGCGCGAGCTGTCGTTGGAAACACTGTTTGACGCTACGTTTGGCGCTGGCAACACGTAATCTGCGTACAACAAAGGAGGCGCCCATCATGAAAAAACTCGCCCTGACCCTCGCCGCGCTGCTACTGCTAACCGCCTGCGGCAACACGCCAACGCCCACCGTGCAGCCAACCACGCCGCCGCCCGCACCCACGACCACACCCACACCGACACAGCCCAGCCCGACGGCCACCGCCGCACCCGACGACTACGCCGCCAAGCTGGCCCAGCTGCTGGCGCTGACCGCCGCCTTTGACCCCGAAAGCGTCGTCGGCGGACTGGCGGCCAACACTGCGTTCAACAACGTCAAGGCCGCTGTCGCCGCGCTGCTGGCAGAGCCGACGGGCGTGGTTATGCTGCCGGCCGACGTCGCGCGTGTCGACAAGCAAAGCGGCTTTGCCGTTACCTGCGCTGAAACCGTGAGTGTCGACGGCACCAACTACCGGCTGGTGACCTTGACAAACACGCATACCCCGCGCATCGATGGCGCTGTTGACAGCCTGTTTGTGCAGTATTGGAACGCTGACACGTTTGGGGTTGTGCCGCTGGTTGACAGTCACACATCGTCGGGCGAGGTGACCTCACTGGCCGATGCGCGCATCATCGCCGCACAGAGCCTAATCTCGGTCATAATAAAGCGCAACAGCGATACGTTTGCATACATAGACAGCTACCAGCTCATTGCCTTTTCGCTCGAGGGCGGCGACATTGAGAACTGCCCGCCGTCCGTGCCCGACGACGTCGACAACGGTCATTGGCAGGTTTCGGCGCAGACATATGAATTTGTCAACCCCGACCGCACCGCGCACGGCCTGCTGGTTTACGAGCTGGGCGACGAAGACAACGCCGAGCCGACCCGCCTCACAGTCAACGGCGAGCAGCTTACCATCGCCAACACCCAAACGCCCTCCAGCACAATCACACTGACGCTGCAAGACGGTGCGTGGACGGTGTCCGATAACACCCAGCCGCTGACCGGCATGGCGGCCATCAAGGCGCAGGTCTTTGCCGCCGACGACTTTATGCTGGAGATGAGCCTGTCCCACAAGTCAGACGGGACAGTGGTCGGTGAGTCGATTGACGCTGATACGGGTAGCGTCGATAAGCTGTATCAGTTTGGGTCCGATTTTGGCGACACCTTCAGTGAGACATACGCCGCGGCTTCTGACTTTTATGCCAATGAAAAGGCGTTTGAAAAACAGCTGCGCATCAGTGGCTTGATACACGTCGGCGACTATATTGGTGAAATTCGCGCCGATGGCGAGTTGCGCTACTTTGTAGACAAAGGCGTTTCCACCTTCACGCCCGTGTCGACCGATGGCAACATCCAGACCGTCGACATTCTGTTCACCAGCGACGGCGGAGAAACAGAAGTGGTCACCTACCAATTCGACATCTCCGACCCCAGCCAGCCCAAGATAGTTGATTTTGAGGACATCTACAACTTCGGCGAGATTACCGTCAAAGAAGTCGGCTGATAACGCCATAGTAGGAGAGTGAGCGCCATGAACAAGCTAGCCCTAACCCTCGCCGCGCTGCTACTGCTAACCGCCTGCGGCGGCAATCCAACGCCCACCGTGCAACCCACCACGCAGCAGCCGACGGCCACGGTCACGCCGAACGGCACCGACGCGCCTGTCACGGACGAGCCGTCGCCCAGCCCAACGGCCGAGCCGACGCCCACGGCCGCCCCCGATAATCTGGCGCCGCCGCCGACCGAGGACGATGTGTACCTGCAGGCGGTGATGGCCATGAGCGATGACGAGCGGCTGGCGCTGGACCGCGAGCTGGAAGTCAATGCCACGGACGACCCGCACGCGGGCGCGAAACAAGGCTGGCTGAATCGCCTTGAAAGCAACAGGCACCGGTTCTCTGACGACGAAGGCGGCGCGTTGCCGAACCTGTACGAGACGTTGTCCGAGCGCTTTGTGCTGCTGTACGTTGGTCAGACCTACCGCTACGACCTTGACAACGACGGTGCTGAAGACACCTTCCATGTGGCGACACACACCGACTTTGGCGCATCGCAGGAGATCTACATCACCATTAACGGCACGTGCGAGAAAATCTTGGGCATCAAGGCGCCGCGCCTGTGCTCCGATGTCTATCTGCTGGTGGACATTGACAAGTCGGACGGCTACAAGGAGCTGGTGTTTGAGACGCAGGACGATACGCGGTCTGGACCCTATTCGAGCGCGGTGTCGCACGTCTTTTGCTACCGCAATGGGGCCATGCAGTACATGAACAGCGGCTGCAACGACAAGCGCTCGACCGACGATGACGCGCCGGGGTTCCGAGACGGCGAGGTAAAGCCTGACTGGATTAAGTGCGCCTTGACCGGCCTGCACATCGACGGCAGCGGCGCCTTGCGTGTGGAAAAGCCGTTGAACGACAATATTGAGAGGCTTAACTACTACGTCGATTACCAACTGACCAAAAGCCATATGCTGGCAGGTCAGCCCGACCAGCAGCTGCTTGACATCGCCTATGACGCCGACTACTGGTACACGTTTGAAATCCCGTTTACCGCCTATTACGAGCGCGACACCGGCAGTAAGACAACCACCATCAACGCCACCACGAAGTGCCATTTGACGCGCACCGACAACCTGGACTGGATTGAGGTGACGCTGAAAAGCGGCAAGAAATTCTGGCTCTACATAGACGATGTCAATGGCTTGTATGGCGGCAATCCAGGCATACAGGACTTTATCGTGCTGTTCGGGGTGAACTTAAGCTACGCCGGATTGTGCTAGAGAAACCGCTAAGGAGGCGCACATCATGAAAAAACTCGCCCTAACCCTCGCCGCACTGCTACTGCTAACCGCCTGCGGCAACGCGCCAACGCCCACCACGCAGCGACCGACGGCCTCAGCAACGGTTACGCCGACCGGCACTGCCACGAGCGAAACGGTTGAACCGACGCCTGAGCCGACGGCCACCCAGCCGCAGCCAACGCCCACGCCCGACCCCGACAATCTCGCGCCGCCGCCGACCGACGACGACTTGTACCTGCAAGCGGTGGCGGCTATGACAGGGGACGAGTGGGATGCCGAGTGCCGGCGGTTGGAGGACGAGGGCTACAACGAGGAAAATCTGCTGTTCTGCGCGGTAAACTACAAGGTGTGGGACGCCGACTATAGTCCGCGGGATGCCGAGCAGATGTCCGACTACAGGCCGCTGCACCTCAACCGAACCTACCACGTCGATCTGGATGGCGACGGCGTTGACGAGACCGTTCACGCCGCCACGCGCTATTGCTTCGACGGCGGCAAGGAGTACAACACGCAGGGGTGGCAGAAGATATACCTGACCATCAACGGCAAGTGCGAGCAGGTGCTTAAAACCACGGGCTGCGCCTTTAGTCTCAACACCTACAACGTCGTTGACCTCGACACCTCCGACGCGTTGAAAGAGCTGGTGTTTGAAACAGGTGACTTTTCGCCCTACGACTCCATCAACCGGCTGCACTTTTTCTCCTACGACGGCGGACAGCTCAACTACGTCAACGCCGACTGCAACAAAAGCATCGCCGAAAAGTTTGACTACATTAACAAGGATTGGATCGAGGGATCTCTGCCGCAAATCGACATTCCGGGCAACGGAACGCTGTCCATGGCACTGGAGCTGTACAGAGTGGCCGCCAATACCTATCAGGTCAACTACAAACTGAACGACAAGCACCGTTTTGTCGACGAGGGCGGGCTGTACACCATCACGCGCGAGCTGTATGCGCCCCACGAGTGCCTGCAGCCGCTGGTGGCCTATACCCAGCGCGACCTTAGCAGCAAGACGACAACCATCACCCCCACGACTACCTTTAACATGCTGCGCTCCGACCTGGACAAGTGGATTGAGCTTCAACTGCCGAGCGGCAACAAGTTTTGGCTGTACATAGGTGACGGCGGCGCACGGCAGGCCAGTGATGACTGGGCTGAGCTGTTTACCGGCACAGAAGGCTGGCCGGGCAACTGGTAGCACCGACCCAGCAATAAAGGAGGCGCCCATCATGAAAAAACTAGCCCTGACCCTCGCCGCGCTGCTATTGCTGACCGCGTGCGGCGGCAATCCAACGCCCACCGTGCAGCCCACCACGCAGCCGCCGACGGCCTCGGCCACGGTTACGCCGACCGGCACTGCCACGACCGAAACGGTTGAACCGTCGCCTGAGCCGACGGCTACCCAGTCGCAGCCAACTGCCACACCCAGCCCCGACAATCTCGCGCCGCCGCCGACCGAGGACGACTTGTACCTGCAGCGCCTGTGGGCAATGAGCCAGTCGGAGCTGGAGGCCGAGTTGAAGGTTGTTGACGAGGACGGCAGCACGTCATTTGGAACGCGTGAGGACTATTTGTACTCACTGATTACCAGCTTGCTCTGGCGCAAATATGAAGGCGACAATGAGACGCAGTACGGCCGCATCGAGAACAATAACGAGCTGTTGTTGATGGGCGAGACCTATCAGTACGACCTTGACGGCGACGGCAAAGAAGACACGTTTCATGTCGCCACGCACACCACGTTCGGCGATGCGCAGGATATCTATATCACCGTGAACGGCAAGTGCGAGCCGATTATCAAAACAAGTGACGGCCGCGTCTGCTATGAAGCCTACGCGTTGGTGGACATTGACAACAGCGACAACAACAAGGAACTGGTGTTTCAAACCGCGCAGTTGTCGTATGACGAAGAAGATGTGCTGCACTTTTTCTGTTACCGAAACGGCGCCATGCAGTACATGAACACCGGCTGCAACCAAAAACGGCTGGGGAGCGCAACCGGCTCAGACAACTGGATTCATGGATATTTATCCAGCTTAATAATCACCGGCGACGGCACGGCGGACGGGACTGAGCAGATGAGTGCCGGCAATAACGTGCGCGACTTCATCATCCATTACAAGCTGACGAAAAACCACATGCTCTACGACGACGCCGATTTGTACGACATTTTGCCCCGTGGACTGGAAGACAACGGGATGGAATATACCTTTGCTAAGCCGGTCATTGCCTATTACGACCGCAATCTCAGCGGCAAAACAACGACCATCCTCGCGACGTCGCAGTGCAAATTCTCCCGCACCGATGACGAAGACTGGATCGAGGTGACGCTGAAAAGCGGCAAAAAGTTCTGGCTGAATCTTTATGAGCTGGTGACGCCGGACGGCGAGGAGCTGTCGCTGCCAAGCTTGTTTGACGTCGAATTCTGGGCGGGCAGCATGTAAGCCGCGAACTGTTGGTATAAACTTTTCCGTCAGTTACCATAATTGGCAAATAATGACAACCCGATTGGGGTATACTAAGCCGCAGTTGGGCGCGATGCGCCCGGTTGCGGCTTATTTTATTATGGCAAGCGGTCGGCGCATCGGCCGAAAAAGGCACAGGAGGGGCACTATGACACTGGAAAGCACAGTCAACGGCAGCAGCCTGACGGTCAAGCTCAAGGGCGAGCTGGACCATCACGCGGCGACGCAAATTCTCAAACGGGTGGGCGAGCAAATCGAGTACGAGCGGCCCACGGCGCTGAGCATTGATATGCGCGGCGTCAGCTTTATGGACAGCTCGGGCATCGCCGTGCTGCTCGGCTCGTACCGGCGCATGCAGGAGGCGGGCGGCAGCTTCAGCGTCTGCGGCGTCAGCGACCAGTCCAAAAAGCTGCTCACGGCGGCGGGCATCGACCGCCTGATACCGTTAACGTAGGAGGAACGTACATATGAAAAGTAAGGTGCTCAACGAAATGACGCTGCAGTTTGTCAGCCGGTCGATCAACGAGGGCTTCGCGCGCACGGCGGTGGCCGCCTTTGTCGCGCAGCTCGACCCGACGCTTGACGAGCTAAACGACATCAAAACCTCGGTCAGCGAGGCGGTCACCAACTGCATTGTGCACGGCTACCCCAACGCGCTGGGCGACATCACGCTGCGCGCGCGGCTGCTGGAGGGCGGCAAGCTGGAGCTGGTGATTAAAGACAAGGGTATCGGCATTGCCGACGTGCCGACAGCGCGCAAGCCGCTGTTTACCACCGGCGGCGCCGAGCGCAGCGGCATGGGCTTTACCATCATGGAGAGCTTTATGGACACGCTTAGGGTTAAGTCAACGCCGGGCAAGGGCACGACGCTGACCATGTCGCGCCGGTTGGCGGCGCGCCTGTCGGCGCGATAGCATGACGACCGCCGTTGCGCCGCATGACAACGCGGCGCTGCTCCGACGCGCCCGCGCGGGCGACAAGGCCGCCTGCGAGCAGGTCGTGTTGCAAAACAACGGGCTGATTTGGTCGGTTGTGCGCCGTTTTTTCGGCCGCGGCATCGAGGCCGACGACCTCTACCAGCTGGGCTGCGTCGGCTTTCTCAAGGCCGTGGCCGGCTTTGACGACGAGTACGGCACGCAGTTTTCCACCTACGCCGTGCCCAAAATCAGCGGGGAGATACGCCGCTTTTTGCGCGACGACGGACCGGTCAAGGTCAGCCGCAGTCTGAAAGAGCAGGCGTACGCCGTGCGGCGCGCCCGCGAGGCGCTGCTCGGCCGGCTGGGCTGCGAGCCAACCGTCAGCCAGCTGGCGGCCGAGTGCGGGCTAACCATTGAGGAGGTCGCCGCCGCCGAGCTGGCCGCCGAGCCAACACAGTCGCTGCAGCAGGGCAGTGGTCAAAACGAGGACTTCACGCTGGAGCAAGCGCTGGGCGACAGCGGCATAGAGGGTCAGCTGGTCGAACGGCTGGCGCTGAAGCAGGCGCTGGCCAGTCTACCCGAGCGCGAAAAACAGGTCATCGACCTGCGCTACTTCCACGGCCTGACCCAACAAAAAATAGCCGACCTGCTGCAAGTGTCACAGGTGCAGGTCAGCCGCATTGAGCGGAAGGGGTTGGAGGCGTTGAGAGCGCAAATGGTCTGAGCCGCGCGCCACCTTACGGATGCGCGAAAGGCGCTTGAGAAAATGCAAACAAACACGGAATAGCCGTCAGCGCACCCGCTGGTGTGCAGACGGCTGTTTCGTGTTTGTGAAGTCACTTTACTCAAGCGCCTTTCGCAGCAGCCGTTAGGTGGCGCGCGGCGACAGCCGATAGCACGCACCATCACGCCAAAAGGCTTGCAATCTCGCACCCGCATGGTACACTAGCAAAGCGCGGTCAGTGGCGGCGCAATACGTTTATCGGAGATGTCTCTTGAAAAGATTGATAGCAATCCTGCCCGGCCTGTTGCTCTGCCTCGCCATTGCGCTGCCCGCGTGGCTGGCGGGTCAGGCGGTGCCGGTCATCGGCGGGTCGGTGCTGGCCATCGTCGCCGGACTTGTCGTCGGCGGCTTGTGCCCACGACTGACTAAACACGCCGCCGTTACCGGCGGCCTGAAATTTACCTCAAAGAAAGTGCTGCAAGCCTCGGTCGTGCTGCTCGGTTTTGAAATGAACCTGCAGCGCGTCGCGCGTGTTGGCGGCCAGTCGCTGTGGGTCATGCTGGCCACCCTTGCCGCGGCGCTGCTGTGCGCCTACTGCGTCGGTCGGCTGCTGGCGCTGTCGGGCAATACCACAACGCTTATCGGCGTCGGCACAGCCATTTGCGGCGGCTCGGCCATCGCCGCCACCGCGCCGGTCATCGGCGCCGACGACCAAGAAGTCGCCCACGCCATCTCAACCATTTTTCTCTTTAACATCGCCGCCGTTCTGCTCTTTCCGCTGCTGGGACAGCTGCTGCACATGAGCGACACCGGCTTTGGCCTGTGGGCGGGCACGGCCGTCAACGACACCTCGTCGGTGGTCGCCACCGGCGCGGCGTGGAGCAGCCGCGTGGGCAACAACACAGCGCTGCAGTTCGCCACCATCGTCAAGCTGACGCGCACGCTGATGATTGTGCCCATCACGCTGGCGCTGGCGGCACGCACCGCCAAACGGTCGACGTCAAGCGGCGTGCAGCTGCGACGGGTGTTCCCGTGGTTTGTCGTCCTGTTTTTGGCAGCCGCGCTGCTCAACACCGTTGTGGCCTGTCCCGCCGCGCTGGCCGTCGTCGGCAAGTTTTTAATCGTCTGCGCCATGGCGGCCATCGGGCTGAGCACACAACTCAAAACACTTGTCGCGCAAGGTGTCAAGCCGATACTGCTGGGGCTGTGCTGCTGGGTTGCGGTAGCGGCGGTGTCGCTGGTGGTGCAAAAAGCGCTGGGCGTGCTGTAGCTTTTTAGTTGTCAGCTGCCACGCGCAGCGTGCTGACGCTGCCGACGCGGGTCAGTCGTCCATGCCACAGGCGTTTGCCTTTGTTGCGGTTGAGCAGCATGCCCAGCGCCGCCAGCGCCAGCAGCGCGGCCTGCACCAGCAGCACCGCCAGCCGGTATTGACTCAGCACCCACCACGCCGACAGCAGCGGCAACTGCAAAACGACCAACAGCTGACGCATAAGCAGACGCAGCCTGCCGAAGCGCGCGTGTTCGTCAGCCGACAGCTTGATGTGTACCAGCGCCTTGCCCAGCGTGCGACCGCCGGTGAGCTGCGGCAGCAGCACAAAGTAAACCAGCGTGACGCACAGCAGCGTCCATGACGGCAGCCGCAGACCCACATGACCGGCCAGCGACAGCAGCGCGACGTCGAGCGCAAAGACGACAATGCAGTCCCACAGCAAAGCAAACAGCCGGCGCGTGTAGCTGACGCGGCGGCTTTTTTCTGCGTCGTGACGGTCCATCTCGTCGCGGTCGTCGACAAAGCGGGGAATCAGCGCGGCTAAGGCAAAGCCGAGCAGACCGCCCAGTGTGTTAATCATCAGGTCGTCGACGTCAAACAGCCGATACGGCTTGTCGTACAGGCCCAACAAACCCGACAGCTGCAACAGCTCAAACGACAGCGACAGCAAAAAGCTCATCAGCGCCGTCTGCCACAGCCGACGCTTGAAATAAAAGCGCAAATAGACGCCAAACGGCACGGTCAGCAGCAGGTTAAACAACGGTTGCAGCACCAACCCCGTTTTGAGCGACGACAGATAGGTCGACGGGTCGCGCAGGCTAAAGGTGCTGTGCGCCAGAAATTCGTGGACAAACCAAAAGGGCTTGAGCTGCACAAACGGCCCGTGCAAATGCGCCACCGACGCCGGGTCGGGCAGCGGCAGCAGCACGAGGTAATAGGCCGCTTGCAGGTAGAACAGAAAAGAAAAAATCACAACGCTGCGCCACCACGACACCGCGCCGCGCTTGTAGTACTGCCACAGCATATAGGGCAGCGTCAGCGCCGCCGCCAGCAGCGGAAACATCATCGCCGCGGCACGGATGGGCAGCAAATACGGCGCCATTAGTGCTCGAGGTTGTAGATGGCGGCAATCGGCTTGCGGTTGCGCGACACCATGAAGTAAATCAGCCCGATTTGCACCGTGGCAATGCCCAGCGCGACGTAGCGCGGGTCGCTGTGCTCGCCCACCCAGCCGATAAGCAGCACAACCACCATGTTGACCAGCGAAATCATAACCGAAAAGAAGCTGGCAACGCGCGCGCGCATATCGGACGGAATGTAGTTCTGCGTCGCGCTTTCGCGCAGCGTGGCCGAGTTGATGCCCAGCAGTCCGCAGAAAAAGCGCAGCACCAGCATGATGGGATAGGCGACAAACAACAGCACGCCGTCGCAGGCGGCATAGATGTTGTAGACGCGCACGGCCAGCCAGTAGCGCTTTTCAAAGGGGATTTTAACCACATAATGAAACACGCCGCCGACAATGCGTCCAATCGTTTCGGCGGTGGTCAAAAAACCAAGCCGCGTGGCGCCCAGCGCCGGCGAATTTTTGAATTGAGTTGTCACCATCAGGCTTTGACCGCCGTAAGCGGCGTTGGAAAAGGTCATGTAGCTGTAAATGCTGCGAATGCCCTTTTCCTCGCGCAGGTAGCGCCACGCCGCCTTCATGTCGCCGGTGTAGCGCTTGAGCGAGAAGGGCTGCGCGGTTGTCTTGCGGTGCGCGTCGTCGACCGAAATCAGCGTTTCAACACACGCCGAGATGATGAGCAGAATGCCCTCGGCTAAAAAGAGCCAGCGGATGCCGACCGAGCGATAGGTCAGCATGGCGACCGGCGCGA
This sequence comes from Oscillospiraceae bacterium, assembly GCA_031549605.1. GTDB lineage: Bacteria > Bacillota > Clostridia > Oscillospirales > UBA929 > WRAI01. The sequence continues at coordinate 49,929 of JAVBPM010000023.1, forward strand.
TAATCGCGGCAATCGAAGGGTAAATCAGCGACGCGATGGAAAAGCCCTTTTGGGCAAAGCCTTCGGGCACAACGTCGGGAAAGAGCGAGTTAAAGGCCAGCTGGTACATGGCGCCGATGATGCCGCCCACCAGTGAAAAGACAACGAAGGTGACGTATTCAAAGGGTCGGTCCCATATGTACCACGTAAAGCCGAGCATGAAAAAGCCGTAGAGAAAGTCAAGGCCGTAAATCCACTTCTTGCGCGAGGTGCGGTCGATGGTGGGCGAGGCGAGAATCGACACAATGGCCGTGGGCAGCCAGCTGGCCACGCCAAACAGCGCCGCCAGCAACGGTGACGAGGTGTTGTCAATAACGACAAACTGCAGGCAGGTGTGCAGTCCAACGCCGCCGATGGCGCTGATTATCGTGCCCAGCGTCAAAATGGTGAAATCGCGCGTCCACAGTGTGTGGGATACTGGCTTCTGCACCGGCACCGCCTCCTGTCGTAATAGGTCGTCTGCGTATTATACGGCAGAAGCGCTGCGTTGGCAAGGGAAAGATGCTATGCCATGTACAAGCAAAAGCGCCGAGCCAAAGACGTTGACAATCATTTTCAACAATGCTACTGTTACATTGTCGGTAGATAAAAATGACAGTTGGCCTACAACAGGCAGGAAGGGTGAGATAGCATGGAGTTTAACGACTTTTTGTCAATCGGAGCGCTGCTATTCTTCGGGCCTGTTTTTCTGGCGTTTTATTTCTTGGGAAAACAATGGAAAAAACAGACCAAACCCGAGCGCTGGTTGTTTTTTGTGACTTATGCCGTCACAGTAGCGATTCTGGCGATTTATGTCGGCCAGTGCGCTGAAATTCGGGGAGATATGATGAACGTGCTGCCGATGAATGTGTTTGAGACTATGTATGACGAGATGTACAGAGTCAGTGAAATGTTTACGCAGCTGTGGTCAGCGCGGTATTTACTCGTGTTTGTCTTCAGCATCGTATTCATCCTGCACACCTACGGCATGGACAAAAAATTTGCGCTTGGGATTATGACGGGATTCGTGCTTACGTATTTTGCCTTTTATGCCAAGGCGGTAGTTGATTTGCAACCGTTTGCAATCGTCAGAGACGGCGCGATGCTGACGCTTACTGTGATGATTGGCCTTATTGTGGCAGCGTTCAGTTTGCATTTCTTTTCTGATGCAAGTAAATGCCACGCACAAGGGCGGCACATTTACTGGATGTGTATTGGCTTCGCAGTTGTCGTGTCACTGTTGTCGACACCGTGGATGGAGGGCTGGGTGTGGCTGTTGGTTTCCATTATCCCTCTGGTTTGCATGGGCTGGCTGCTGGCCCTGCCGTTTCTTAACAACGAACAAAGGAGTGTACCCGACGAACAAGCTGTGTAGGTGCTAGGCGAAGCGGCGATCGGCATCGAATACGCCGAGTACGCGCCGTCGCTGGCGTGGGAGCTGGGCAACTGACGCGCTGAACTCACACACAACAACAGACCCGACGGCAAGTTGCCGTCGGGTCTGTTGCGTGAGCCTGAAGGTTTGTCGCGCAGGCCCTTTATGTTAACGAGCTGCGCGGCCGCGTAGCCCGCACAGTTCAGTCTATGCACAAAAAGCCAAGGGGTGCGCCGCCAAGTGTATAGAATTTGTATAACTTGCATAATTATGCAAAATGTGTGCAATAATGCTTGCCAAAAAAAGCGGCGCGTGGTATGATGCACATATTAAAATTCAGGAGGACGACGTTATGCAGAAAATCAAAAAAGCGGTGCTGGCTTACTCGGGTGGGCTGGACACCTCGATTATCATTCCGTGGCTCAAAGAAAACTACGGCTGCGAGGTTGTTTGCGTCGCGGGCGACGTCGGGCAGGGCACCGAGCTGGACGGCTTGGAGGCCAAAGCCATTGCCACCGGCGCGTCCAAGCTGTACATCGAGGATTTGCGCCAGGAATTTGTCGACGACTTCATCATGCCGACGCTCAAGGCGGGCGCGGTGTACGAGGACGGCTACCTGCTGGGCACGTCGTTTGCGCGCCCCATCATCGCCAAGCGCATCGTTGAAATCGCGCTGGCGGAGGGCGCCGACGCCATTGTCCACGGCTGCACCGGCAAGGGCAACGACCAGGTGCGCTTCGAGCTGACCATCAAGGCCTTTGCGCCGCAGATGAAGATTATCGCGCCGTGGCGCGAATGGGACATCGTCAGCCGCGACGAGGAGATTGACTACGCCGAGGCGCACAACATCCCGCTGAAAATCACGCGCGAAACCAACTACTCCAAGGACAAAAACCTGTGGCACCTCAGCCATGAGGGGCTCGATCTCGAGGATCCGGCCAACCTGCCGCAGTTTGACAAGATACTCGAAATGGGCGTGTCGCCGCTGCGTGCGCCCGACGCCGCCGAGGAAATCACGCTTGACTTTGCACAGGGCGTGCCCGTGGCGCTCAATGGCACAAAAATGGACGGCGTGGCGCTGATTGAAGCGCTCAACGCCTTGGGCGGCAAGCACGGCATCGGCATCGTCGACTTGGTCGAGAACCGGCTGGTCGGCATGAAGAGCCGTGGCGTGTACGAGACGCCGGGCGGCGCGATACTCTACCGCGCGCACGCCATTCTTGAGACCATTACACTGGACAAGGAAACCAGCCGCACCAAGGCGCAGCTGGCGCAAAAGTTTGCCGATTTGGTCTACAACGGCCTGTGGTTCACGCCGCTGCGCGAGGCCATTAGCGCCTTTGTCGACCACACGCAGCAGACGGTGACCGGTCAGGTCAAGCTGCTGCTGTACAAGGGCAACATGATTAACGCCGGCGTCACCTCGCCGCATTCGCTGTACAACGAGGACATCGCCACCTTTGACGCGTCGAGCTACAACCAGAAGGACGCCGAGGGCTTTATCAACCTGTTTGGGCTGCCTGTGACCGTCAAGGCGCTGCTGGAGCAAAAGCAGTGAAGCTGTGGGCGGGTCGGTCGGCCGTTGAGGTCGACACGCAGGCCAATGACTTTCACTCCTCCATCCGCTTTGACCAGCGGCTGTACCGGCAGGACATCGAGGGCAGCATCGCCCACGCGACCATGCTGGGCGTGCAGGGCATTCTCGACGCCGGTGAGGTCGACAAAATCGTCGACGGGCTGCGCGGCATTTTAGCTGACATCGAGGCGGGCACCGTCGCCTTTTCGGTCGACGCCGAGGACATTCACATGAACATTGAAAGCCTGCTGACCCAACGCATCGGCGACGCGGGCAAGCGGCTGCACACGGCGCGCAGCCGCAACGATCAGGTGGCCACCGACCTGCGGCTGTACACCAAGGAGCGCATCGACGACCTGACCGCCGCGCTGCGCGGCGTACTGAAAGCGCTGCTGGACAAGGCGGCGGCGCACACCAAGACGATTATGCCCGGCTTTACCCACCTGCAACACGCGCAGCCGGTGACCTTTGCCCACCACCTCATGGCCTACGCCGAGATGGTCAAGCGCGATTTGACGCGGCTAAGTGACTGCAAAACGCGCATGGACGAGTGCCCGCTGGGCGCCGGTGCGCTGGCCACCACGACCTATCCCATCAACCGCGCGGCCACGGCGCAGGCGCTTGGGTTTGCCGGTGTCATGGCCAACGCGCAGGACGCCGTCAGCGACCGCGACTATGTCATCGAGCTGCTGTCGGCGCTGAGCATCATCATGATGCACCTGTCGCGCTGCTGCGAGGAGCTAATTTTGTGGTCGAGCAGTGAGTTTGGCTTTATCGAGCTGGACGACGCCTACAGCACCGGCTCGTCGATTATGCCGCAGAAGAAAAACCCCGACATGGCCGAGCTGATGCGCGGCAAAACGGGTCGCGTCTATGGCGCGTTGATGGCCATGCTGACGGTCATGAAGGGACTGCCGCTGGCCTACAACAAGGATTTGCAGGAGGACAAGGAGACGCTGTTTGACGCGCTGGACACCGTCAGCGCCTGCCTGTCTGTCTTTACGCCCATGCTGGCCACGCTGCGCGTGCGCGACAGCGCGCTTGCCGCCGCCGCCGACCGCGGCTACCTCAACGCCACCGACTGCGCCGACTATCTGGTGCGCAAGGGCTTGCCCTTCCGCGAGGCGTATGGTATTGTGGGACGCCTTGTGGCGCAGTGCCTGGAGCTAAACCTGCCGCTTGATTTGCTGCCGTTGGCCGTCTATCAAAAGGCGTCGCCGCTGTTTGACGACGACATTGTCGACTGCCTGTCGCTTCACCGCTGCGTCGAGGGACGCGCCGTGCCCGGCGGACCGGCACAGCAGGCGGTGCGCGCGCACATCGACGCGCTGCGCGACTGGCTGGGGTGCAGACCATGACCAAGGTTTTCATCGACGGGCGCGAGGGCACGACCGGTCTGCAGCTGCAGCAGCGCTTAGAGGCGTTGGGCGACGTGCAGCTGATTGTGCTGGACGAGGCGCTGCGCAAGGACACCTTTGCCCGCCGCGAGGCGCTCAATGCCGCTGATTTTGCCTTTCTCTGCCTGCCCGACGCCGCCGCCCGCGAGGCGGTGGCGCTGCTTGACAACGACAGCACCGTCGTCATCGACGCCTCGACCGCCCACCGCACGGAGGCGGGCTGGGCCTACGGCTTTCCCGAGCTGTCCGACGCCCACGCCAAGGCGGTGGCCGAATCTAGGCGCATTGCCGTGCCCGGCTGCCACGCCAGCGGCTTTTGCGCGCTGGTCTACCCGCTGGTGGCCGCCGGACTGGTGAGTGCCGACACGCAGCTGAGCTGCTTTTCGCTGACCGGCTACACCGGCGGCGGCAAGGCCATGATTGCCGAGTACGAGCAAAACCGGACGTCCGGTGACAAGTTCCACGCGCCGAGGCCCTACGCGCTGACGTTGCAGCACAAGCACCTGCCCGAAATGACAGCCGTCTGTGGGCTGGACAAAACGCCCTGGTTTCTGCCGACGGTCGGCGACTTTCCGCAGGGCATGACCGTCACGCTGCCGCTGACGCGCGATATGATGAAGCAGCCACTGTCGCTGCTGGCGCTGCAGGAGTTTTACGCCCACTACTACCAAGACCGTGGCGCCGTGCGCGTGTTGCAGCCCAACTCGGGCGACGACGCCGGACGCCTTGACCCGACGGCACTGGCCGGTTGCGACGACATGGAAATTATGCTGTTCGGCCACGACGAGCAAATGCTGCTCGTCGCGCGGCTGGACAACCTGGGCAAAGGCGCGGCAGGCGCGGCTGTGCAGGTGTTTGAGCTGAAACGGGGGAGTAGTTGTGGAAAAACGAACGCTTAGGCTGCTGGGAGCCGGTACCGGCCTTTTGCTGTTGCTGGTCATCATTACCATCAGTTTTTTTTGGATCAGGCAGTTGAATAATGGCGATGCGTCGGACGCCCACATTGACGTGGGCGAATCGACGACGCGCAGCCTGTCTGACCGCAAAACGGCGGCAGACGTCGTGCTGGATGAGTTTCGCAGCTTTAAGGATTGCACGCTGCTCAATCTGCGGTATGACGAGCAGCTGACCCAGGACGAACTCCGAATAGACCTGGCGCCCGACGCCGACCTGTTTATCTCATTTTACAGCGATTTCAAAACCGGCGACAAACACGACGGCGGGTTTGAATCGAATAGCGTCTACAAAAACTGGAAATGGACGGTTGGCCGCGACGCCGCAACGGGCGAGTGGACGGTTGTTTCATACGGCTACGCCTAAGCCAATATCACAACACACGGAGGAATCCCCATGCCATTCATCAACGGCGGCGTGACCGCTGCCAAGGGCTTTACCGCCGCCGGTATCCATGCCGGTATCCGCAAGAATAAGAGCAAGCTCGACCTCGCGCTGCTGGTGGCCGACGCGACCGCCGTCTGCGCCGCGACCTACACCACCAACGTCGTCAAGGCCGACCCGCTGCTGGTAACGCAGCAGCATCTGGCCAACGGCCAAGCGCGCGCGGTGGTCATTAACAGCGGCAACGCCAACGCCTGCGCCATCGACGGCTACGCCAACGCGCAGCTGACGGCGCGCGAGGCCGCCGCCGTGCTGGGCGTAGACCCGACCGACGTTTTGGTCGCCAGCACCGGCGTCATTGGCCAGCGGCTACCCGTCGAAACCATTGTCGCGGCGCTGCCGACGCTGAGCCAAAAGCTGTCGGTCGACGGCGCACACGACGCCGCGCTGGCGATTATGACCACCGACACCACGTGTAAAGAATGCGCCGTGGCGCTGGAGCTTTCCGGCGTGCAAGTGACCATCGGCGGCATGGCCAAGGGCAGCGGCATGATTCACCCCAACATGGGCACGATGCTGGCCTTTGTCACCACCGACTGCGCCATCGAGCGGCCGTTGCTGCAACAGGCGCTGCGCGGTGTCACCGACAAAACCTTCAACCGCGTTAGCGTCGACGGCGACACCTCGACCAACGACATGTGCATTGTCATGGCGTCGGGCGCGGCGCACAACGCGCTTATTTCCGAGAAAAACGACGACTACGCCGCCTTTGTACAGGCGCTGACCGCCGTTTGCCGCACGCTGGCGCGCGCCATGGCCGCCGACGGCGAGGGCGCGTCCAAGCTGCTGACCTGCAATGTGTCCAACGCGCCCGACGAGGCTTCTGCCGTGGCGCTGGCCAAGAGCGTCATCAGCTCTTCGCTGGTCAAGACGGCCATGTTTGGCCGCGACGCCAACTGGGGCCGCGTCATCTGCGCGCTGGGCTATTCAGGCGTGGCGTTTGACCCAAACACCGTCGACATCGCCTTTGCCGCCGATGGTCAGACGCTGGCCGTCTGCCGGCAGGGCAGGGGTCTTGACTTTGACGAGGACGCCGCGCTGGCGCTGCTGAGCCACCACGAGGTCGATATAAACGTCGATTTACACGCCGGAAACGCCAGCGCCGACGCGTACGGCTGTGATTTGACGTATGGCTACGTTAAAATTAACGGCGATTATAGAACCTAATGGCTTGAGCCGATTGACCCGTTACGGATGCGGCAACGCGCCGCGACCATCAACGCAAACAACTCGGAATAGACGCAGGCCACGCTCGCAAGCGAGGACGGCGGCTGTTTTGAGTTATGAAGTCGTTGTGGGCACGGTGTGATTGCGGCTGCCGTTAGGGGTCAGGCGGCGAGTGCCGATAGCACCGAAATTTACAAACCTAGGAGGCTGCCCACCATGATTCACATCGACAACCTCAACCGCGCCGAGGTGCTGAGCGAGGCGCTGCCCTACATTCAGGAGTACAACAAGCAGATCGTCGTCATCAAGTACGGCGGTGCCGCCATGCAAAGCGCCGAGCTGAAACAGGCCGTTATCAGCGACATCGTGCTGCTGAGCTTGGTCGGCATCAAGGTCGTGCTGGTGCACGGCGGCGGGCCGGAAATCAACGAGCTGCTGGGCAAAATGGGCAAGCAGGCCAAGTTTGTCAACGGTCTGCGCTACACCGACGAGGAGACGATGGACGTCGTGCAGATGGTGCTGTGCGGCAAAATCAGCAAGGAGCTGGTGGCCAAAATCGGCCAGACGGGCGGTCGCGCGCTCAGCCTGTCGGGCATAGACGGCAACCTGTTTACCGCCCGTCGCATGACCGAGGAGGGCGACCTCGGGCTGGTGGGCGACATTGTCGGCGTCGACCCGCAGCCGGTGCTCGACGCGCTGGACAACGGCTATATCCCCGTCATCTCAACCGTGGCGGCGGGACAGGACGCCAACGTCAGCTACAACATCAACGCCGACACCGCCGCGTCGCGGCTGGCCATCGCGCTCAAGGCCAAGAAGCTGATGCTGCTGACCGACGTGCGCGGCATACTGCGCGACGCCAGGGACGACAGCACGCTGCTGCCCGTCGTGCCGCTGCACGAGGTGCCGCGTCTGGTCAAGGAAAAGGTCATCACCGGCGGCATGAAGCCCAAGGTCGACTGCTGCGTACAAGCCGTCCGCGAGGGCGTAACCCGCACCCACATCCTAGACGGCCGCATCCCGCATGCCATTCTCATTGAGCTGCTGAGTAATACTGGGGTCGGTACCATGATTTTGTAATGGCTTGAGCCGGTTGAACCGTTACGGATGCGGCAACGCGCCGCGACCATCAACGCAAGTAACTCGGAATAGGCGGTGGGCACACCGCGTGTGGCCATCGACTGTTTCGAGTTATGAAGTCGTTGTGGGCGCGGTGTGCTTGCCAGCAGCCGTTAGGGTTCAGGCGGCGAGTGCCGATCCCCGCGCCATGCCGCGCCACCCACCACAAGGAGGTACGCCCCATGTCCCACATTATGAACACCTACGCCCGCTTCGACGTCACGTTCACGCGCGGCGAGGGCGCGACGCTCTACGACGACGCCGGCAAGGCGTACATCGACTTTGCGTCGGGCATCGGCGTCAACAGCGTCGGCTACGCTCACCCCGAATGGGTGGCGGCCGTGTCGCAACAAGCCGCCACACTGGCGCACGTCAGCAACCTCTACCACACGCAGCCCGCCGCCGCGCTGGCCGATAAGCTGTGTGCGCTCAGCGGGCTGGACAGCGTCTTTTTCGCCAACTCGGGCGCAGAGGCCAACGAGGGTGCGATTAAGCTGGCGCGCAAGTACGCCCGCGACAAGCGCGGCGAGGGCGAGTACCTCATCGCCACACTGACCAACTCCTTCCACGGCCGCACGATGGCGACGCTGTCGGCGACGGGACAGGACAAGTTTCACCAGCACTTTGACCCCTTTTTGAAAGGGTTTATCCACATCGACGCCCATGATGTCACGGCGCTGAACAACCTGCCCGACAACGTCATCGCCATTCTGGCCGAGCCGGTGCAGGGCGAGGGCGGCGTACTGCCGCTGACGCCCGACTACTGGCAGGCGCTGCGCCGCTGGTGCAGCGACCACGACGCGCTGCTGCTGGCCGACGAGGTGCAGACCGGGCTCGGTCGCACGGGCGGCTGGTTTGCCTATCAGGCGCTGGGCGCAACGCCCGACGTTGTCACCTTTGCCAAGGGCGTGGCCGGTGGTCTGCCGCTGGGCGGCTTGATTGCGACAAAGCACTGCGCCGACACGCTGACGCCCGGCACGCACGCCACGACGTTTGGCGCAAACCCCGTCTGCTGCGCCGCCGCGCTGGCGACGCTGGCCATTCTCGAACGCGAGCTGCCGCGCCTGCCCGCCAAGGCACAGCGGCTGAACGAAGCGCTGACGGCACTCAACCTCGGGCCGGTGCGCGGCGCGGGGCTGATGCTGGGCGTTCAGGTTGGACCGCAGGTGCGAGACGTCGTGCAACGACTGCTGCACAACGGCGTCGTGGCGCTGACCGCCGGTGCCGACGTGCTGCGGCTGTTGCCGCCGCTGACCATTTCCGACGCAGAGCTCGACAAGGGCATTACGATACTCAACCAAACCATCAAGGAGGCGCTGGCGTGAAAAAAGACCTGTTAAAAATGCTGGACATGAGTGCCGAGGACATCGAGCAGGTGCTCAATCTGGCCGACCAAATGAAGTACAATCAGAAAAAGGGCATACCCCACCGCGCACTGGAGGGCAAGTCGCTGGCCATGATTTTCAGCAAGGCGTCGACGCGCACGCGCGTGTCGTTTGAGGTTGGCATGCACCAGTTGGGCGGCACAGCGCTCTTTCTCAGCGCCAACGACCTGCAGCTGGGACGCGGCGAGCCCGTCTGCGACACCGCCGCCGTGCTCAGCCGCTATGTCGACGGCATCATGATTCGCACCTACCACCAGTCGGATGTCGAGGAGCTGGCCGCGCACGCCAGCGTGCCGGTCATCAACGGGCTGACCGATTTTGCCCATCCCTGCCAGGTGCTGGCCGACCTGATGACCATCCGCGAGCGCTTCCACACGCTGGAGGGGCTCAAGCTGGCCTACGTCGGCGACGGCAACAACATGGCCAACTCGCTGATTGTCGGGTGCTTGAAGGTGAAAATGACCGTGGCCTGCGCGTCGCCCAAGGGCTACGAGCCCGACGCGCGGGTGCTAGACTTTGCCAACGCCAACGGCGGCTTTACGCTGACCAACGACCCCGCCGAGGCGGTCGCCGACGCCGATGTCGTGGTGACCGACGTCTGGGCCAGCATGGGGCAGGAAGCCGAGCACGCCCAGCGCGTGCAAGCCTTTGCCGGCTACCAGCTGACGTTGCCGCTGCTAAGTGCCGCCAAGCCAACGGCCATCGTGCTGCACTGCCTGCCCGCCCACCGCGGCGAAGAAATCGCCGCCGACGTACTGGACAAATACAGCGACGTCATCTTTGAAGAAGCCGAAAACCGCCTGCATGCACAGAAGGCCGTCATGGCGTTGTTGATGGGGTGAGGCGGCTGTGTCCAAATAAAGAATCACCCTGCATACAGGGTGATTGATACAGAAGATGAATTTGTATTTATGGTATACTTGGAGAACAA
>JAVBPM010000066.1:0-16155 GCA_031549605.1 Oscillospiraceae bacterium
AGGTCATGGCGCGCCGCGGCGAGGACGCGCTGCGCTACGGCCCCTTCAAGCCGGTCGGGCTATCCGACCCCACCACGGGCGCGCGCCACTACGCCGTGCTGCAGCTGCGCAAGGACAACGCCGACGGCACGCTGTTTAATCTCGTCGGCTGTCAGACCCATCTGACGTTTGCCGCACAAAAAGAGGTCTTTTCACTCATTCCGGCGCTCAAAAACGCCGATTTTATGCGCTACGGCGTCATGCACCGCAACTCCTTTCTCGACGCGCCGCGCCATCTGGACGACCACTTCCGGCTCAAAGCCGAGCCGCGCATTGCCTTTGCCGGGCAGATGACCGGCGTCGAGGGCTATGTCGAGTCGTGCGCGTCGGGCTACGTTGCCGGCGTTACCAAGGCCTACGAACTGCAAGGGCTGCAACCGCCCGACTTCTCGCCACTGACCGCCATCGGGTCGCTGAGCCGTTACATCGCCGACACCAGCGTCACCCATTTCCAGCCCATGAACATCAATTTCGGCCTGCTGCCACAACTTGACACGCGCATCAAGGACAAGCAGCAGCGCTATCAAACCATTGCCGAACGCGCCCTTGCGGCGCTGACGATACCCGACTAACCGACTTTGGGGAGGTACTTATGAAACTCATTCTCGACGCCATGGGCGGCGACAACGCGCCGCACGCTATTGTCAAAGGCGCATTGCAGGCCCTGCCCGAAGTCGACGGCGGCATCATCCTCGTCGGTCGTGGCGAGGTCATTCTGGAGTGCTGCAAAGAGCTGGGCGTCGACAGCCTGCCCAAGCAGCTGGAGATTGTGCACGCCGACGAAGTCGTCGATATGCACGACGATCCCGGCAGCAGCCTCAAGGAAAAGCCCAACAGCTCGATGGCCGTGGCGCTGCGTCTGCTGGCCGAGGGCAAGGGCGACGCCATGGTCAGCGCCGGTAGCACCGGCGTCATCCTGTCGGCGTCAACGCTACTGGTCAAGCGCATTCGCGGCATCCGTCGCGCCGCGCTGGCACCCGTGCTGCCGTCGTCTAGCGGCGGCGTGCTGCTGGTCGACTGCGGCGCAAACGTCGAATGCACACCCGAATACCTCTGCCAGTTTGCCATCATGGGCTCTGCCTATGTGAAAAAGACGCTGGGCGTCAACAGCCCGCGCGTCGGTCTGCTCAACAACGGCGCCGAGGACACCAAGGGCCCCCCCATGCACCGCGAGGCGCACCAACTGATGAAGCAGGCGCATGAAAGCGGACTGATCAATTTTATCGGCAATGTCGAAGCGCGCGACGTGCCCTTTGGCGCGTGCGACGTGCTGGTTGCCGACGGCTTTAGCGGCAATATCCTGCTCAAAACCATGGAGGGCATCGGACTCTTCTTTGCCCAGGCGCTGAAAAATATCCTCTATAAAAACATGAAGACTAAGATTGCCGGTGCGCTCATCCAAAATGACATGAGCGACTTTAAAAAGATGATGGACTACACCGAAACCGGTGGCGCGCCGCTGCTGGGCATTGCCAAGCCGGTCATCAAGGCGCACGGCAGCTCCAACGCCAAGGCCATCGTCGGCGCCATTCGCCAAGCGGTGCAGTACACCGCCGGAGACGCCTGCGGCGTCATCGCCGAAGCGCTGGCACAGCTTAAAAGCGACAGCAACACCTAAAACCCACAGCAAGGAGACGCGCCATGACGCCACTCGAAACGCAAATTGAATACGCCTTTCGCGACCCGGCCTTGCTGGCGCGCGCGCTGACACACAGCTCGTTTTACAACGAGAACCGCAAGCAGTCACAGGGTTCCAACGAACGGCTGGAGTTTCTGGGCGACGCCGTGCTGGGCATGCTGACCGCCGAGTACCTCTACACCGCCAATCCCGGTCTGCCTGAGGGCGAGCTGACCAAGCTGCGCAGCCACATGGTCTGTGAACCCAGTCTGTGCGCCGTCGCGGCGTCGCTGACGCTGGGCGAGCACCTGCAGCTGGGCAAGGGCGAGCTGGCCGGTGGCGGCCGTTCGCGTCCGTCAGTATTGGCCGACGCCGTCGAGGCGCTGCTGGCGGCCGTCTACCTTGACGGCGGCGTCGAAGCCGCGCGCCTGTTTTTCAATAATCACATCAAACCCGTTGTTTCCAAGCAGGCGTCATTCAAAGACTATAAAACACAGCTGCAAGAGCTGGTGCAGCGCCAGCCCAACCGCGTCATCGCCTATGAGCTGGTCAGCGAAGACGGTCCCGACCACGCCAAGGTGTTCACGGCACGCGTCACAGTTGACGGCAACGTCTGCGGTCAGGGCAGCGGCAGCAGCCGCAAGGACGCCGAGCAGCGCGCCGCCGCCGCCGCGATGGAGGCCGGATCATGGTATTAAAAAGCTTTGAATTGCACGGCTTTAAGTCGTTTCCCGAAAAAACGCAGCTGCCCTTTCCCGACGGCATCACCGCCGTTGTCGGCCCCAATGGCAGCGGCAAGAGCAACGTCGGCGAGGCCATTCGCTGGGTACTGGGCGAGCAGAGCGCCCGCTCACTGCGCTGCGAAAAGAAGATGGAGGAAATCATCTTTCACGGCACGGCCAAGCGCGGCCCGCTCGGCTTCTGCGAGGCGTCGCTGACACTCGACAACAGCGACCGCGCGCTGACCATCGACAGCGACGAAATCGTCGTCACGCGCCGACTCTACCGCTCGGGCGAGAGCGAATACTACATCAACAAGGGCGCCGTCCGCCTCAAGGACGTGCTCGATTTGTTCTTAGATACCGGCCTCGGGCGCGACGGCTATTCGATTATCGGCCAGGGCCGCATCTCGGAAATCGTCAGCGAAAAAAGCGGCGACCGCCGCAAGGTCTTTGAAGAGGCGTCGGGCATCGCCCGCTTCCGCACGCGCAAGGAAGAGAGCGAGCGCAAGCTGCGCCACGCCGACGACAACCTGACCCGCATTCAGGACAAAATAGACGAGCTGCAACTACAGCTCGACCCGTTGACCCAACAGGCCGAAACGGCCAAGCAATACCTGCTGTGCCGCGACGAGCTGCGCCAGCTGGAAATCAACGTCTGGCTCGAGACGCTCGACGACCTGCGCGTCGGCGGCGACAAGGCACGCAGCGACTACCGCATCGCCTCCGAGCAGCTGTTAACCGGCCAAACGGCGCTGGAAGCGCTGTACGAGCAGTCAACGCAGCTGGACAGTGAGGTGGAAAGCACCAACATCGCCGGCGAGGAGCTGCGCCGCCAACTCAGCGACAAGCAGGCTGAGATGGCCGACCTAGGCCGCGACCAGGCCGTCAAACAAACCGAGCGCGAGCACCATTTGGAAACGGCCGCGCGACTGCGCGACGAATTGGACAGCCACCACTCGCGCGACGCCGAGCTGCTGGCGCAAATCGAGGACGAGCAGCAAGCCGTCGCCGCGCTGGAAACGGCGCGCGCGACGCTGACGCAGCGCGAAACGGCGTTGCGCAGCCAGCTGGAGCAGCTCAAGGAGAGCAGCGCCGGACTGGCGCTTGAGCTTGACAACGCGCGGCTGACCGAAAGCAACGCCCGCACCGCCGCCGCTGAGGCCAACAACCGGCTGGCCGCCGAGCAGGCCGCCACCGAGCAGTGGCACCAGCAGCTGTCCGCCATCGAAAAGCTGCAGGTCGACAGCGGCGCCGTATTACAGGCGGCACAAGAGGAAATGGACCGGCTCAACCGGCAGCTGACGGCGCTTGACGACCAGCTGACCCAACATAAAAACATTCTGCAAGGCTACGAGCTACGCCGCTCGACACGCACCAAAAAGCGTGACGAACAGCGCGACGAGGTGGCTAAGCTGCGCTTGCGCGAGCGCGAGCTATCGGCTCGCCGCAGCACGTTAACCGCCATGGAGCGCGAATACGAGGGCTTCTCCAACTCGGTCAAAACCGTGTTGTCCGAGGCCGACAACCGGCGCCTGAACGGCGTCCACGGCACAGTGGCCGAGCTAATTCACGTCGCCGACGCCCACACTGTCGCCATCGAAATCGCACTGGGCGCGGCGCTGCAAAACATTATCGTCGACAGCGACGCCGACGCCAAGGCAGCCATTTCGCTGCTCAAGGCGCGCAGTGCCGGCCGCGCCACCTTCCTGCCCGTCTCGGCCGTGCGCGGCAACGAGCTAAACGAGCCGTCGCTGCACAACAGCGCCGGTTACGTCGGCATCGCCAGCCAAATGGTCGACTGCGACACGCAGTACCACGGCATTATGCGCCAGCTATTAGGTCGCACCGTCGTGGCCGAGCACATCGACGCCGCCATCGCCATCTCACGCGCCTACCGCCACAGCTTCCGCGTCGTAACGCTTGACGGTCAGGTCATTCACGCCGGCGGCAGCATGACCGGCGGCAGCATCGCGCGCTCGACCAACCTGCTGTCGCGCAAAAACGAGCTCGACGCCATTATTGTCGAGCACGACAAGCTGCTGGCCTCCCTAAAAACCAAAGAGGAAGCGCTGGGCGAACTGGAGCGCGAGGTCACAGCCGTCAGCTACGACCACGACACCGCCATCGAGCAGCAGCGCACCGCCGAAAACGAGCGGCTGCTGACGCTCGCCGCCTGTGACCACGCCGCCCGCCGCATCGCCGAACTGGAGGAGGGCTCCGGATCGCAGCTCAAGCGCATGGAGCAGTTGCGCGTGCAAATCACCCACTCCATGACGCTGCAAGATCAGTTTGCCCGCACCGCCGCCGCACAATTACAGAGCGCCGAACAGGCCAAGCAGCGGCAGGACAGCCACCTCAGCGGCCACAGCGAGCTGTCGGGGCAAAGCCAACAGCTGACCGACGCGCTGATGGCGCTGCGCGAGGAGCAGGCCAGCGCTGAGACACAAGCGCTGGCACACCAAAAGACGATTGCCCAGCTGGAGCTGCTGCGCCAGTCGCTGACCGGCGACCGCGAGACACGGCTGGCCAACCAAGCCGCCAACGAGTCCGCCGTGCAGCAAAAGGACGCCGAGCTGGCCGCCTTACAACAGCAGATTGACGCGCTCACGGCACAGGCCAAATCGATTGAGCAGCAATTGCAGGCGCATTTCAGCGCCCGCAACGAGCTGGAGGGTCGTCGCAACCGCCTTGAACGCCAAATCCGCGAACAAAACGACACCAATCTTAACCTCGAACGCGAAAAAGGCCGCCTTGAACTCAAAAAAGAATCGGCCGAGACCGAGGAAAAGGCCATTTTGGATAAATTGTGGGAAACCTACAATCTGACGCACAGCGGCGCACTGCTGTTAAAAACAGCGTTGGACAGCCTGCCCAAAGCGCAGAAGCGCATCAACGCGCTCAAGCGCGAGATGCAGGACATGGGACCGGTCAACCTCGGCGCCATTGAGGAATACGACCGCGTCCGCGAGCGTTACGACTACCTGACCGAGCAGCAGACCGACGCGCGCAAGGCGCAAAAAGAGCTGCTCAACATCATCACCGACATCACCGCGCAGATGACCGACATCTTCAGCACGCAGTTTGCCACCATCAACAGCGTCTTTACCGAGACCTTCAGCGCCATCTTCGGCGGCGGCACCGCCCACTTAGAGCTGGAGGATCCCGAGGACATCCTTAACTGCGGCGTGGAAATCAAGGCGCAGCCACCCGGCAAGAAGCTGAAATCCATCTCGCTGCTGTCCGGCGGCGAGAAATCGCTGGTGGCCATCGCGCTCTACTTCTCGCTGTTCAAGGTGCGTCCGGCGCCCTTCTGTCTGCTGGACGAAATCGACCACGAACTGGACGACGTCAACGTCGCCCGCTTTGCCCACTACCTATCGGAAATGGCGGCGCAGACACAGTGCATCGTCATCACCCACCGGCGCGGCACCATGGAGGCCGCCGCGCGGCTGTACGGCGTGACCACCGTCGAGGAGGGCGTGTCGCGCATCATCACCGTCTCGCTCGACCAAGTGGAAGGAGATTAGTCATGGGTTTATTTGACAAGATCAAATATCATTTCACCGGTCTGTTTACCGGCAAAAAACTGGACGACGACTTTTTTGACGAGCTGGAGGAGGCGCTGATCGGCGCCGACATCGGCGTGACGCTGTCGACCGAGGTCGTCGCCGAGCTGCGCGACCGCGTCATCAAAGAGGGGCTGCGCGAAAGCGATCAGGCCAAAGAGCTGCTGCAACAGCTGCTCATTGAGCGTATGTCCGAAAGCAGCGGCAAGCTTGACCTCAGCACCACGCCGTCGGTGGTCATTGTCATCGGCGTCAACGGCGTCGGCAAGACAACCACACTCGGCAAGCTGGCCAACCACCTGCACAAGCAGGGCAAGCGCGTGCTGCTGGCCGCGGGTGACACCTTCCGCGCCGCCGCCGCCGACCAGCTGGAGATTTGGAGCAAACGAGCCAACTGTGAAATCATTCGCCAGCACGAGGGCGCCGACTCGGCCGCCGTTGTCTTTGACGCACTCAACGCCGCGCGCGCCCGCAAGGTAGACGCCGTGCTCATCGACACCGCCGGGCGACTGCACAACAAGACCAACCTGATGCACGAGCTGGCCACAATCGGCCGCGTCATCGACCGCGAGCTGCCCGGCGCCGCGCGCGAGTGCCTGTTGGTGCTCGACGCCACCACCGGCCAAAACGGCCTGATGCAGGCGGCGCAATTTACCCAGTCGATTCCGCTCACAGGGCTGGTGCTGACCAAGATGGACGGCACGGCCAAGGGCGGCGTCGCTGTCGCTGTCAGCCAGACGCTGGGCGTGCCGGTCAAGCTGGTCGGCGTCGGCGAGCAGGTCGACGACCTCATCGACTTTAACCCCGCCGCCTTTATCAAGGAGATTATCGGATGAAACACTGGGTTTTGGCGACACACAACGACCACAAGTGCCGCGAGCTGGCCGCCATGCTGCAGCCCTATGGCATCAAGCTGCAGTCGCTGAAAGAGCTGGGCATTCGCGAGGACATCGAAGAAACCGGCGCCACCTTTGCCGAAAACGCCTTTCTCAAGGCCAACTTCGCCTCCACCCGCACCGGTCTGCCTGCGCTGGCCGACGACTCGGGTCTGTGCGTCGACGCTCTCAACGGCGCGCCCGGCGTACACACGGCGCGCTACGGCGGCGTCGAAATGAAGGGCAAGCGCAATGACTATTTGTTGTCGAATATGGTCGATATTACAAATCGTAAAGCCCAATTCGTCTGCAGCCTCTGCCTCATCCTGCCCTACCAGCCACCCGTGTATTTCGAGGGCATCTGCGAGGGCGAAATCGCCCGTGAGAGCAGCGGTCAAAACGGCTTTGGCTATGACCCCGTCTTCTACCTGCGCAAATACCACAAGACTATGGCCGACATCCCCGAGAGCCTGAAAAATGAAATCAGCCACCGCGCCCTGGCCGTAGCGGCGCTGTTGCAGTATGTAAAGGAGAACCTATGATTCTAACAAGCAAGCAGCGCGCCGCGCTGCGCTCGCTGGCCAACCCACTTGACTCCATCCTGCAGGTCGGCAAAAGCGGCCTTAACGACAACCTCGCCAAGCAACTCGACGACGCCCTCAAGGCGCGCGAGTTAATCAAAGGCACCGTATTGGAAACCTCGCCGCTGACCGCGCGTGAAGCCGCCATCGAGCTGGCACAGGCCGCCAACGCCGAGGTCGTACAGGTCATTGGACGCCGTTTCGTCCTCTATCGCCGCAACGAGGAGAAACCCGTCATCGAGCTATGAACATCGTACTCTACGGCGGCGCCTTCAACCCGCCGCACGCCGGTCACCGGGCCGCCGTCCAGCGGCTGTCCGACTTCTTTGCGCCCGATTTGCTGCTCGTCATGCCGACCGGCCAGCCCATGCACAAGCCGTTGCCGCCGCTGTCACCCACGCCACAGCAGCGGCTGGAATTGTGTCGCCTGACGTTCGGCGACATCGCCAACGTCGAGGTGTCCGACTACGAAATCAGCCGACCGCAGGCCAGCTACACCGTCGACACCGTCCAAGCGCTGAAACAACGCTACCCCAACGCTTCTATCACACTCGGCATCGGCAGCGATATGCTGCTGGCGCTGCACCAATGGCATAATGTAAACTATTTATGTAAACTAGTTAACATTGCCGTGCTCAGCCGCACCGGCGCCGACGACATCGAGCTTACCCGTCAGGCCGCCTACCTTACCGACCGGCTGGACGCGCGCATTACGATAGTGCCACACGAGCCGGTTGTCGCCGGTTCGTTTGCGTTGCGCGCACTGCTGCGCCGCGGCGGCCGAACGCCGCTGCTGCAGTCGGTGCAACAGTACATCGACACTCACTGGCTCTACCGCAGCGCCGGCCTGCAGCTGTCGCTTGACGAAATGACCGATGCGGTCGAGTCAGCGCTTTCACCCGAGCGCTTCGCCCACAGCGTGCGCACCGCGCAAACGGCTCGTCAGCTGGCACAGCGATGGGGCGCCGACCCCGACGACGCCTACCGCGCCGGACTGCTGCACGACCTCACCAAATCGCTTGCGTTAGAGGCGCAGTTGCATCTTTGCCGGCAATATGATATTATGGTAAACCAGTTGGACAAAACGCGCGCCGTATACCTGCATGGCCGCACCGGCGCGGCACTGGCATTTGACGTCTACGGCGAGTCGCGCGCGGTGGCCTGCGCCATCGAGTGCCACACCACGGGCGGCGCGAACATGGACCGACTGGCCCAGTGCCTGTACCTGGCCGACAAAATTGAACCGCAGCGCAGCTACGCCAACGCGCAGCAGCTGCGCACACTAGCCGAGCATGACCTCAATGCGGCTCTGCTGGCCACCTTCAGCGACGCGCTGCGCCACCTGCTGGATCGCAATGCCGTCATCCTGCCGGAGGGGCTAACCGCCCGCAATGAACTACTCGACGCCCGACAATGAGGTGTAAAAAATGGCAAAATACGCGACCGAAACCACTCCCAAACGCACAAAAAAGCTTGACACCCTGTCCTATACAATACTCGGCCTGTTGTCGCTGGCTCTCTCCTGGGCCTGCGTGTTTGTGCCCCTGCTCAACCCCGTTCGGCTGAAAAACGCCTTTGAATCCATTTCCTTTTTTGACTTTTACAGCACCGGCTCAGCCTTGATCGGTCAGTACTCCGGCCTCATCGCCACGCTGCTGTCGGTGGTGGCTTTTGTCGTGCTGCTGCACACTGTGCTGTTTTTGTTCAGCACGCCCAGCGGCAAGCTGGCCTTTGTCTGCCGCATTATTTTCCTGCTGACCGACATCCTGATGATTTTGCTCTACCTCGGCTGCTTTGTCATCATGCTCATCAGCGGCCGTTTTGCCTTTGGTGGTCTGCTCGGCGCAGCCGCCTGTATCTTGCTGCTGTGGCTGGCGCTGACCTACCGGCCCGTCGCCGACAGCTCCAAAAACAAAAAGCTACGCGTGGTTTACAGTAGCGTCATTGCGCTGTTTGCCCTCTTTTTCAGCTACAAGCTGTTCTTTGCGCCGGCCGGCGGCGGCGAAATTGACCTGCCGACAACGCCGCCCGTGGCCGAAACCAGCTACAACGACCCTGACGTTGAGGACAGCGGTAACCATCTGCCCTTTATCGGCACGCAGAAAAAGGGAATGTACACCTTTATTCTCAGCGGACTCGACCATAATAACTATCACACCGACAACCTGATGATTGCGCGGCTCGACACCATCAACAAGAAGCTGGACATTGTCAACATACCGCGTGACACGCTGGTCTACGTCGACGACCGTCCGCGTATCTATCAGGAGACCAAAAAAATCAACGCCGCCTACCTGACCGGCACGTCCAGCTACGCCAACGCGGGCAAGTCCAAGGACCAGCAGCGCGCACAGGGCATCAAGCTGCTGCGCACCGAGCTCAAAACCATTCTCGGCTTTGTGCCCAACTACTATATGATTATCAACCTGCAAACCTTCGTCGACATTATCGACGCCGTTGGCGGCGTTGACTACGACGTCAAGCGCGACTACGACTATGACGACGCCTCGCAGGGGTTGCACATCCACCTCAAAAAAGGCCACCAGCACCTCAACGGCACGCAGGCCATCCAGCTGGTGCGCTACCGCCACGACTACAAGGACGGCGACATCGGCCGCATTAACGAGGCGCAGGATTTCTTGATGGCTGTGGCCGACCAGGTACTGGGCAAGATGAGCCTGTCGACCATGAACAAACTGGTGGCGCTGCTGGAGAACGAGAAAAACGTAGTCACAGATATTCCCGGCGATGACCTGCTCGACTTCTTTTCCCAACTGTCCAAGGTACCGTCGGAGAATGTCAGCTTCAGCGTCATGCCGGCCAAATTCATCATGTACAATCGGCGCAGCTACGCGCAGGTCAAGGGTCCCGAGTTTGTCGAGATGATTAACGATAAGCTCAATCCCTTTAACGAGAAAATAACGCTGGACAACTTGCGGCTGTTACTGGTAAAATAAGCAGTCGCTTCACAAGAATAGTCGTCGCAATGTTTATGCAATCGGAGGCAAGGTATGAGTAAAAATTCGGGTCTTTTTGAGCGCCCCAAGGACAGGAAAAACGCCAAGCAAAACCTGCAACCACAGCCAACCCCCGTGCAGGAGTCGTTTCACGACACCAGCTTTGACGTTAACCTCGATTTTGACAATCTCAACCTCGATGAGCTGTCAGCCTACAGCGAAAACGTCGATAATGCGGCACCCGTACAGATCACTGATAACCGGCCGGCGACACCCGTTGCCGATGCCGTTCAACCGAAAGCGCAGCCAGCCGTGATGCAGTCCCACGACTTTGACCCCGCCAATGCCAAGTCAGGTACCGGCCGCGACTGGCGCTCGCTATCGGCGCTCATCGCCATTGGCGTGCTGGTAGTCGTCATTGTCGCCTGTCTTTTTACCCCCGCGCTATCCGGCACGCAAAACACACAGCCCTACACCACCAACGCACCGACCGCTGCGCCGACCACCGTTGACGACATCGATTTGGTCACCGATGCGCCCTCTGACGAGCCCTCTGACGAGCCGACCGAACCGGTCGTCAGCCCCACCACCGCCGCCGACCAGAGCGGAAACCTGCCCGGGCTGGCACTGCTCAGCTCGCAGGAAACCGAAACAGCACCGTCATCTGATGCGCCTACGGCCACGCTGCCCGACGACGCCAATCCCGCGCTGATTACCGGCAACGCCGACGATACCGATCCCACAGACAATCCAACCCCTTCAACCGCACCTGCGCGCACCGACACGACGCCCGGCGCCCTCAGCTTAATTTCAACAGATTCGTACGAAACACTGCTCTACTTGGCTCACCACGCCAGCAGCTTCACCGACGAGCCTGACGACCGTTTGTACGGCTATGGTACGTTGATTAACCTTTTGCTTATATTCTTCGCGCTGCTCTATGTGGCACTCATCAGCGGCTACGTTTTCGTTTGCCTTTCCGGCCGTTTTGCCCGCATCGGCCACATTACCATTCTCATCTCATCGGCGTTGCTGGCCATCGTCCACACCGCCGGAATGGTTGTGCTGGCCAAGGCGAGCAACCTGTTTCCCATCGCCTGTCTGATGACCACACTGGCCACGCTGCTGATTGTCGGCCTAAGTTTCTTCGTCCACCCGACGGGCAATGGCAGGCCAACCAAGTTCGCCTATTTCCTCACGCTGCTGATTGTAGTGCCGCTGTTGCTGGCCGGTGGCGCGCTGGCCGTTTGGAACGGCACCGTTGACACCTATCGGCCGACCCAGCGCGATTTTGACGACACGGGCTCGGTCGCCACACTGGCTCCCGGCGAAACGCACGACCCCTCCATCACCGCCACACCGCCGCCGCTCAGTCAAGACCGCAAGCCGGGCGTCTATACCTTTGTATTGGCCGGCACCGACTATGAGGATTACCACACCGACGTGCTGATGGTCGCGACGTTTGACACCATCAACAACAAGCTCAACGTCATGAGCATTTCTCGTGACACGCAGGTCGGCACCACCAGCCGGCCGCGCAAAATCAACAGTTCCTACCCGCTCGGCAAGGGTCAGAACAACGACATTCCTGCCGGCGTCAACGCCTTGCGCGCCGACCTGAAGAAAATCATGGGTTTTGAACCCGATTTCTACTTCTTTGTCAACCTCGACGCCTTCGTGCGACTGGTCGACGCCTTTGGCGGCGTAGACTTTGAGGTCGAAACGCCCATGCACTACAACGACCCGTCACAGGGCCTGTTTATCGACATTGACCCCGGCATGCAGCACTTAGACGGTGCCCACGCCATTCAGGTCGTGCGTTTCCGCCACACCTACTTTACCGGCAACGAAAAGCGCATGGAGGTCACACAGAAGTTTTTAGCCGCCTTCTTTGAACAGGCCAGCCAAAAGATTACACTCGACCGTCTCGGCGACATCTCCGACATTGCCGGCCGTTACGCGTTCTCCGACCTCTCGCGCCGTGACCTGTTGTGGTTTGGCGAGAAACTGCTCAAACTTAAGCCCGACGACGTCAGCTTTGAAAAAATCCAGGGCAACTACGACGCGTGGTACAAACGCATCGCTTATGTCACCGTCTACCCCAAGAAAATGGTCGAGGCCGTCAACGAGCGCTTCAACCCCTTTCTCCGCGACATCGAAGTCAGTGACCTTGAAACACTTTCCCTTGATGACGGAAGCAAGCCCTAATAAAAAGGAGGGTGACTCTATGACACCGCTCGAAATGGCAGAAAAACTGCACGCAATTGCCGACGACAAACTGGCCAAGGACATCCGACTGCTGGAGATTGCCGATGTCACCGTGCTCAGTGACTACTTTCTCATCTGCACCGGCAACTCCACCACACATGTCAAGACGTTGGCCGAGGAGATGGAATTCCAGCTCAAAAAGCTGGGCGAGCCGGTGCGCCACACCGAAGGTCACGGCTCCAACAGCTGGGTACTGCTCGATTTCGGCTGCGTCGTGGTACACATTTTTGTGCCCGACGCACGCGAGTTCTACAATCTCGACCGCCTATGGGCCGACGCCAAGCAAATCAAACCCTAACCCAACAAACGATAACACCGAGGTGAGCACATGGAACAGTACGCCCCCAAACACATAGAGCCCAAGTGGTTTCAAGCGTGGCAGGACGCCGGTCTGTTCCGCGCTCAAGACAGCAGCGATAAAGAAAAACTCTATCTGCTGATTGAATTCCCCTACCCGTCGGGCGACGGCCTGCACGTTGGCCACCCGCGACCCTACACCGCGCTCGACATCGTCGCACGCATGAAACGCATGCAAGGCTACAATGTGCTGTTTCCCATGGGCTGGGACTCGTTTGGCCTACCCACCGAAAACTTTGCCATCAAGAATAAAATCCACCCCGCCGTTGTCACCACGCGCAACATCGCGCGCTTCAAGGGCCAGTGCAACATGCTCGGCTTTTCCTTTGATTGGTCGCGCGAGGTGGCCACCACCGATCCTGAATATTACAAGTGGACGCAGTGGATTTTCCTGCAAATGTTCAAAAAAGGCTTGGCCTATAAAACCTCCATGCCGGTCAACTGGTGCACCTCGTGCAAATGCGTGCTGGCCAACGAAGAGGTCGTCGACGGCGTCTGTGAGCGCTGCGGCGCCGAGGTTGTGCGTAAAGAAAAGTCACAGTGGATGCTCAAAATCACCGCCTACGCCCAGCGCCTGCTCGACGATTTGGACGGCGTCAATTATATTGAACGCGTCAAAACACAGCAGCGCAACTGGATTGGCCGCAGCGAGGGTGCCGAGGTCGACTTTGCCACCACCGCCGACGACACGCTGAAAATCTACACCACGCGACCCGACACGCTGTTTGGCGCCACCTACATGGTCATCGCGCCCGAACATCCCTTTGTCGACAAACACGCCGACGCCATCACCAATCTGGCCGATGTCGCCGCCTACCGCGCCGAAGCCGCCAAAAAGTCGGAATTCGAGCGCACCGAGCTGCAAAAGGACAAAACCGGCGTCAAGCTCGAGGGCATCGCCGCCATCAACCCCGTCAACGGCCAGCAAATCCCCATTTTTATCTCCGACTACGTCATGGTCACCTACGGCACCGGCGCCATCATGGCCGTGCCCGGCCACGACACGCGCGACTGGGCCTTTGCCACCAAGTTTAACCTGCCCATCATCGAGGTCGTCGCCGGTGGCGACGTCACCCGCGAGGCATTCACCGATACCGAAGACGGCATCATGGTCAACTCCGACTTTCTCAACGGCCTCAACGCCGTCGAAGCCAAGAAGGTCATTACCCAATGGCTGGTCGACAAGCAGCTGGGCGTTGCCAAAGTCAACTACAAACTGCGCGACTGGGTTTTCGCGCGCCAACGCTACTGGGGCGAGCCGATTCCCGTCGTCCACTGCCCGCAGTGCGGCATGGTGGCGCTACCTGAAGAGCAGCTGCCGCTGACGCTGCCCGACGTGCAGTCCTACGAACCGACCGACACCGGCGAATCACCGCTGTCGACCGTGCGCGACTGGGTGGAAACCACCTGCCCGCAATGCGACGCTCCGGCCGAGCGCGAGACCGACACCATGCCCCAATGGGCAGGCTCGTCGTGGTACTATCTGCGCTACACCGACCCGCGCAACGCCAACGCTCTGGCCGACACCGACAAGCTGAAATACTGGACACCCGTCGACTGGTACAACGGCGGTATGGAGCACACGACCCTCCATCTGCTGTATAGCCGCTTCTGGCACAAGTTTTTATACGACATCGGCGTTGTGCCGACCGTCGAGCCGTATGCCCGTCGCACCAGCCACGGCATGATACTCGGCGAGGACGGCGAAAAAATGTCCAAGTCACGCGGAAACGTCGTCAACCCTGACCATATCGTCGAGCAGTACGGTGCCGACACGTTGCGCCTGTATATCATGTTCATCGGCGACTTTGAAAAGGCGGCCACCTGGTCTAACCAAGCCATCAAGGGCTGCCGCCGCTTCCTCGACCGCGTCTGGTCGCTGGCCGACAACGTTATCGGCGGCGACGCGTACAGCGCCGAGCTCGAGACCTCGCTGCACAAGACCATCCAAAAAGTGACAAACGACATCCTTGAGCTCAAGTATAATACGGCCATCGCCGCGCTGATGGCGCTGAGTAACGAGATGAGCGGCCGTAAAATCACGCGCGCCGAGTACACGACGCTGATTACGCTGCTGCATCCCTTTGCGCCGCACATTACCGAGGAGTTGTGGGCGCACCTAGGCCACAAGACGCTGCTGGCCGCCCAACCGTGGCCGACCTATGACGAGGCCAAGACCAAGGACGCCACCGTCACCATCGCCATTCAGGTCAACGGCAAGATGAAGACCACCATACCCATGCCCAGCGGCAGCACGCAGGACGAGGTCGCCGCCGCCGCACTGGCCATCGAGCGCATCGCCGCACTGTTCAACGGCCAGCCGCCGCGTAAAGTCATCTACGTCCCCAACAAGCTTATCAACCTAATCGTCTAACCCCACCACCGGCGCACCGCGCCGGTTCATGCGTCCGTAGCTCAGCTGGATAGAGTATCAGACTCCGACTCTGAGGGCCGTGGGTTCGAATCCCGCCGGGCGCACCAATAGAAAAGCCTGCCGACCATTCTGGTCGGCAGGCTTTTTGCAAACAGCACATGACTATGCTGCACGATTCTCACACTGCTTCTCTGGCGTGCGCGCCATCAGCTTGGGCAAAACCACGCCGAATACATAGGCGATGGCCACGCCGATGGCCACCCACAGCAGCCTTTCCAGATACACCCCGACGATTTTCGTCTGCTGCTCGGCGTAAAACATCAGCGAAAACGTCACGCAGCTGATAAACAGCGGCATGATATACAACTTGCTCTTATGTAGCCCTCCGGCCACGACCAGCGCCACCAGTGACAGCGCCGCCACGACCTCAATGCGAGGCACCAGCAGCATGACGACCGTGACAATCGACATGCCCACAGCGACCGAAACCACGCGCCACAGCGAGCGAAACAGTTGCGCTTCCCGATTGGGGCGCATTACCAGCGCCATTGAGCCGACCACCCAGCCGGCATGGTCCATCGAAAAGCTGCACAGCGTCGCCACAGCCAGCGCTGCACAGTAAACATAGCGATATTGCTTGAGCGTCTGCGGTGCCAGCGGCGCAGGACGCGGTCGCTCTTGCGGCTCAAACTCGGGGAACAGCATGGCCACACAGCAGGCAAAGCCGGAACTGGCCAGCATAAGCGCCAACACGGCCAACGCCTTGTCGACCGACTCAAAGCTCAACCCAATGCCCAG
>JAVBPM010000008.1:0-9461 GCA_031549605.1 Oscillospiraceae bacterium
GTCAAGACGGGCGCGCATGTGGCCAACAATCTCCAGACCCAGATTCTGCGCAATCTCCGATTGGCCGTGGTGGGCACCGGTCAGCGCCGTCAGCGCCTCGGCCAGCCCGATAAAGCCGACGGTCAGCGTGCCGTGTTTGAGCACCTCGCCAATGGTGTCATCCTGCTTGAGCTTGTCGCTGTCCAGC
The DNA here is from genome assembly GCA_031549605.1 of Oscillospiraceae bacterium. Lineage (GTDB taxonomy): Bacteria > Bacillota > Clostridia > Oscillospirales > UBA929 > WRAI01. Next base: position 188 of record JAVBPM010000008.1, read on the forward strand.
CACACGCCCTGACCCATCAGGAACGGGAAGTTATAGACGTGCTTGGCCGCCTGCACATAGTAGCGCTCCAGCAGCTGGTCGACAACCAAATCAAGCTGGCGGTCGAGCTCTTCAAAGAAATGGACGATGTTGCGGTTGGCCTTGATGGCCATGCGCGGCAGGTTGAGGCTGGTAAACGACAGGTTGCCGCGGCCGCTGCTGATTTCGCGGCTGGGGTCATAGACGTTGCCCAGCACGCGCGTGCGGCAGCCCATGTACGACACCTGCGTGGCCGGATCCACCGCCTTGTAGTACTTGATGTTGTACGGCGCGTCGACAAACCAGAAGATGGGGAACATACGCTTGGCGCTGACACGGCAGGCCAGCTTGAACAAATCGTAGTTGGGCTCGCCGGGGTTGTAGTTGATGCCTTCTTTGACGCGGAAGACCTGAATGGGGAATATGGGCGTCTCGCCACGACCCAGACCCGCTTCGGTCGCCAGCAGCACATTGCGGATGACCATGCGGCCCTCGGGCGAGGTGTCCATACCGTAGTTCACCGACGAGAACGGCGTCTGCGCGCCGGCACGGCTGTGCATCGTGTTGAGGTTGTGCACCACTGCCACCATCGCCTTGTAGGTGGCGCGCTCGGTTTCCCGCTCGCCGTGCTTGCGGGCAAAGGCCTGTATCTGCTCGATTAGTTTTTTGTCGGACAGGCTCTCGGCCAGAAACTTAGCCTCTTTTTTGGCGTAGCCGTTGTTGTCGGCCATGACCGGCTTGAGCTGATACTCGGCCAGCACTTGCTCCTGCACCTGCTTGGCCAGCGCGTCGGCGTTGTCCAGCCCGCCCAGCAGCTCCAGCGCACGCGCCAGATTGTCGCGGTAGAGGTGGGTGTAGGTCTTGGCCACGCCCAGCGCCAGACCGTAGTCAAAGTTCATAATGCTCTGGCCGCCATGCTGGTCGTTTTGGTTGGCTTGAATGGCGATACACGCCAGCGCCGCGTACGAAGAGATGTGGTTGGGCTCGCGCAGCGTGCCGTGGCCGGTTGAAAAACCGCCGTCAAACAGCTTGACGAGGTCAATCTGGCAGCAGGTGGTGGTCAGACCGTAGAAATCGAGGTCGTGGATATGGATGTCGCCCTCCTTGTGGGCGCGCGAATGCTCGGGCTTGAGCATGAACATATCGTAGAACTGCTTGGCGCCCTCGGTGCCGTACTTGAGCATGGTGCCCATGGCGGTGTTGCCGTCAATGTTGGCGTTTTCGCGCTTGACATCGCTGTCAACGGCCTTGGTGAAGGAGATGTCCTCGTAAATCTTCATCAGGCTGGTGTTCATCTCGCGCTGACGGCTGCGGTTGGCGCGGTAGAGAATGTAGGCTTTGGCGGTGCGGACATGGCCGTTTTCAATCAGCACCTGCTCGACAACGTCCTGAATGCCCTCGACATCGGGCACGCTGTCGGGGTCGCGCATCAGCACCTCATAGACCTGTGCCGCCAATTTGGCGGCCACGTCGGCACGCGGTGTGCCGGTGGTGGCCTGAAAGGCCTTTTCAATCGCGCGCGCAATTTTGTCAACGTCAAAAGACACGACGCGACCGTCGCGCTTCTTGATGGAGTCTACGGCTAAATACTTGTCGGTCATACGTTTACCCTCCGGTTCTCTTCTGTCCAAAATAATTATGTAAAACGGGGCGGTGACGTCGTTGTTGATTTTCAACGCAAACCACAAGATGTAGTGTGTCATACCCCTTTTATCATGTGTATGTAGTGTATCGCCCTGTGACGTGCTTGTCAAGCCTCTGATGTGGCGGCGCAAAAAACGGCAGTTTTCGGCAAGGTGAGACGCGCCAACCACTTGCGGTCGTGCCGTCTGAATATGCAGGATAAATTTTATGTGATTTTTTTCTTGCAATGGACATTGACAAGATGTGGGCGACCAGCTGACCGACACCACAAGATATAGTGGTGGCTGCACGCCGCTACTTTCCATAATATTGTTTACCAACCGAGGGCGTCGGCGGCCAAAACGGCGTTGCCACGGCGCTTGAACTGTTGACAGTAGCTGGTCAAAATGGTAGACTGTGGCGTGCCGAAAGGGGGCAAAACACATGAGCAGAACTCACATTCCCGAAGGCTATCGGCCGCTGATGGGCCTCTACGAAACACAGATGGAAATTGGCGCCATCAAGCGTGTTTTTGAGGACAAGCTGGCCGTATCGCTCAACCTCAAGCGCGTATCGGCGCCGCTGTTTGTACAGCCGCAGACGGGGTTAAACGACAATCTGAGCGGCGTGGAGCGGCCTGTGTCTTTTGATTTGCCCGCCGCCGATTGCGACGCGCAGGTCGTGCAGTCGCTGGCCAAATGGAAGCGCATGGCGCTGCACCGCTACGGTTTTGAACCGGGCGTCGGCCTGTATACCGATATGAACGCCATCCGCCGTGACGAGGCCTTTGACAATTTTCACTCGGCCTACGTCGACCAGTGGGACTGGGAGCGCGTACTGGCCGACGACGAGCGCAACGAGACAGCGCTCAAACGCACGGTGCGCACCATCGCCGGCGTCATCGCCGACACAGCGCAGTTTTTGCGCCTGCCGGTGCGACCCGAGCGCGAGGTAACCTTTGTCACCTCGCAACAGCTGGAGGACCTGTTTCCCGCGCTGACGCCCGAGCAGCGCGAAAACGCCTTTGTCAAGGAGCACCCGACCACCTTTGTGCTGCAAATCGGCGGAGCGCTGCGCTCGGGACAACCGCACGGCAGCCGCTCGCCCGACTACGACGACTGGACGCTCAACGGCGACCTGCTCTATTACAACGAGCTGCACGACAGTGCGCTGGAGCTGTCGTCCATGGGCATCCGCGTCGACGCGGCTACGCTGGATCGCCAGCTGACGCTGTCCGGCTGCGACGATAGGCGCACGCTAGCATACCACAAGATGTTGTTAGCGGGACAGCTGCCGCAGACCATTGGCGGCGGCATTGGCCAATCGCGGCTGTGCATGCTGCTGCTGCAAAAGGCGCACATTGGCGAGGTGCAGGTGTCGGTCTGGGACGACGAAACGGTGCAAATCTGCCAACAGCAAGGCATTACGCTATTATAACTGGGGAGGAACTGTCGTGAAAGTTGTAAACGAAAAGGGAAAGCTCTTTGGCCTCATCAACCTCGTAGACCTGCTGCTGATTGTAGCCGTTGTGGTTGTCGGCGTGTTTGGCGCCACAATGGTGGCCAGAAAGGTGGAGGACGTAGCCGAGTCGAAAAAAACCAAGTACGTTGAGATTGAGTTTACCGTCATCGCACGCAACGTCATGCCCGAAATGGCCGAGGACATTGTCAAGAATATTCCCGACAACACCAAGATGATTGCCGGAACGTCTTACATTTCCAATTTCTATATCACGCATGCGGAAATTACCCCGACCAAGCTGACGGCGGTTGACAGCACGGGCAAGATCGTCATAGCCCCGGACCCGCTTGACCGCAAGGACATTATCTACACGGTAAAAGCGCTGACCGTTGCACCGACAGACAATAACCCCATCTATGTGGCCGACAGCCAGGAGGTGCGCGTCGGTGTCGGCTTCTTTGTCAAAACCAGCACGACTGAAATGCGCGGAACCGTTGAGTCCATGACCGTCGGTACACCCTTTGAAAATGCCGATTACGACGCCGATAAACCGGCGTCATGGAACTGGAAGCCGGCGGCATGATTTGGCAAAACAGCCTCGCCAGCCGTGCTTGGCGCTATGTAGACGGCGTGGCACGGCAGAGCGTCATGGCATCCGCCTGTCGCGCGTTCAAGCGGATGCTGTTCAACTGCGCGATTGTGCGTTTCTTTGTTTGGATACTGGAACGTGACAGCGCGACCGAGACGTCGTGGTACAAACGCGCGCTGCAGGCCGTCAACGGATGGCTTTTCACCGTAGGACAAGCGTTGGCCCGCGGCTACCGCAACTGCCTGTTGGCCAAGCTGCTGGCACCGCTTAACTGGCGTGCCGCCTGTCGGAGCAGCCGGTTGGCGTTCTCGCCGCGCAGGGCCTATATCTTTTTGCTGGCGCTGTTTTTGCCCATTGACGCGTTGTTGCGCCGCTTCTTTGAGGGCTCAATTATCAGCTCCTATTGGGACGAGGTATTTCTAATCGTCGGCCTCCTGCTGGTTGTGCAACAGCGCATGCAAAAGAAGCTGACGTCGCCGGCCACCGGCATAGACATCGCCATGGCCTTCTTCCTTGGCGTCAGTCTGTACCTCTGCTTCTTCAATTCGCCCGATTTGGGTATTGGCATTGAGGGGCTGCGCGCTGTCGTGCAGTACATGGGCTTTTTCTATGTGTTGTCGCGTTTAATTGAGACGCGCAGCGACGTCAACCTGTTCCTCTATACCTTCCTGCTGCTCGGGGTTGGACTGGCGCTGCACGGCGTTTACCAATACGTCGTCGGCGCGCCGATGCTGGGCAACTGGGTGGCCAAGGCGGAGGCCGACTTGCGCACACGCGTGTATTCCATTGTCGGCAGCCCCAACATTTTCGGCTCCATTCTGGTGCTGTTCACGCCGGTTATGTTTGCCATGACCTATGTTTGGAAAAAATGGTGGCTCAAGTTGGCGGCGTGGGCAGCGACAGGCACCATGGTGCTGGCCTGCCTGTTCACCTTCTCGCGTGGTGCGTGGCTGGGTATGCTACTGGCCGTGCTGCTGTTTGCCATCATTGTCGACCGGCGCCTGCTGCTGCTGATGGGACTCGCCAGTGTTATGGCGCTAGCCGTGCCGTCCATCATGGCACGTGTCGAGATTTTGTTTACGCCGCAGTTTCAAAAGTTGTCGGACAAGGGCGGGCGTTCGCTGCGCTGGGACTTTGGGCTAGAGCTGTGGCAGGAAAACAACATTTGGAAGGGCTACGGACTCGGTCGCTTTGGCGGCGCTGTGGCCATGAACAATCAGGTCGAACCCGGCATGAAGTATTTCTATATGGACAACTACTACCTCAAAACGCTGGTTGAAATGGGGTTGTATGGCTTGATTTCCTTTGCCGTGCTGTGCCTGACCGGTCTGTTCCAAACCGTGCGCGCCATGTTTGCTGTGCGTGATGACCGCCGCCAGTTGGCACTGCCCGCCGCCATTTTCTGTGGTTGCTGTGGTGTGCTGCTGCACTGCTACTTTGAAAATATCTTCGAGGTGCCCTATATGGTGGCCTATTTCTGGGCGCTGCTGGCCGTAGCCAGCCGCCTGCCGGCGCTCAACCGCGCTGAGCCCGCGCCCATCGACTGACGCATATTTGTCCGCTTCCGACCATACAGTGTGGTGGAAGGGGAGACAAGTATGCAACAGGTTAAACCATTTTTTCAACGCTTCAAAGTGCCCATTGTCCTGGCTTTGTCGCTGTTGGCCGGACTGTTTATCGGACTGTCCGCCGGCGACGGTGACGGCTGCGCCACCGACGAGTGTAAGCTGCTGTGCCACGCGCTGGGCGCGACGTATACCGTTGACGGACAGCCCATTGCCTTGAAGGGCGGCCGCCAGCTGCAACCGTCGCCGAGCGGTCAGCCGGTTGTGACCACGCAAATCGTGCGCCTGCCGGTGCGTGGCACACTCGAGGGTGCGCCTGGACTGGTGTCAGCCATCGTGCTGGATCGTCAGACGCCCGAGCAAAGCGGCCTCTATGTGGCCGTCGCCTACCTAAAGGACGGCGACGTCAGCGGCTCCAATGCGCTGCCGTTGGCCGATCAGGCGGCCATAGACGACATCAGCTTTCAAGACGGTATGCTGTGGGTCACTTACCGGCCCGACGCGTCGCAGCAGCAGCTGCTGCGCCAGTACGCGTGGAAGGACGGCGGTCTGCAGCAAGTCGGATAGCAACATCACAACAGGGTGCCAAACCGGCACGCTGCAGACTGACAAAAACGTGCGCAGGCAAAGAAACGCTGTCCGTCGGCGTACGATGGTACGCTAGGACAGCGTTTCTGCGGCAAGTAAAACCATTGCGGCGCAGCGACCTTATTGATGCGCCGCAAATCATTAGCGGAGAAGTGAAACGCAGCCTTACGTCGCTGCTTTCTCTCGTTTCTGACACTGGTTTTACGGTGCGCGCTTTTTTGACAGTCTGAACAGGGTGCCAAACCGGCACCTTGTTACTTTTTGTTGCGAAAGTGGCGGCGGTGTGTTACCATGGGAAACGCGAAGCCAACCGCGCAAGAGGTAGGAGGAACCCGATGAAAACGGTATTGCTCATCTTCGGCACCCGACCCGAAGCCATTAAGATGTGCCCGCTGGTCAACGAGCTGAAGCGGCGCGACGATATTTGCACCAAGGTCTGCGTCACCGGCCAGCATCGGCAGATGCTCGACCAGGTGCTGACCGCCTTTGGCGTTGTGCCCGACTACGACTTGTCTATTATGAAGGACAAGCAGACGCTGTTTGATATTACGGCCAACATCCTGCTCGGCATTAAGCCGATGCTGGAGGAGGTCAAGCCCGACGTCGTACTGGTGCACGGCGACACCACCACCACCTTTGTCTCGGCGCTGGCCTGCTACTATCTGCAAATTCCGGTCGGCCATGTCGAGGCCGGGCTGCGTACTCACAACATCTATTCACCGTACCCCGAGGAGTTCAACCGGCAGGGCGTTGGGCTGCTGGCGCAATACAATTTCGCGCCGACGCAGACGTCGAAGAACAACCTGCTAAGCGAGGGCAAGCCGGTTGACGGCATTTTCATCACCGGGAACACCGCCATTGACGCGCTGCAAACCACCGTACGCGCCGATTACCGTCACGAGCTGCTGGACTGGGTCGGTGACGGGCGGTTGATACTGATTACCGCCCATCGTCGCGAGAACCTGGGCGATCCCATGCGCCACATGTTCCGCGCCATACGGCGCATCATCGACGAGACGCCCGACATCAAGGCCATCTACCCCATCCACATGAACCCAGTGGTGCGAGAAATCGCCGACGCCGAGTTGGGCGGCTGCGACCGCTTACAACTCATCGAGCCGCTGGACGTGCTTGATTTCCATAACTTCATGGCGCGCAGCTACCTCATTTTGTCCGACAGTGGCGGCGTGCAGGAGGAAGCGCCCTCACTCGGCAAGCCGGTGCTGGTCATGCGCGACACCACCGAACGCCCTGAGGGCATCGCCGCCGGAACGCTTAAGCTGGTCGGCACCGATGAAAGCACCATTTACAACACCTGTAAGCAGCTGTTGACCGACAGCACCGCCTACGACAAAATGGCACACGCCGCCAACCCCTACGGCGACGGCAAGGCCAGCCAGCGCATCGCCGACATCCTGTGCGGCAAGCAACCCGAGCCGCTGCATTTTTAGTGTCAAAACGTAAAACGACGGAGCATCGGCTCCGTCGTTTTGTCAGCGTGTCAAAAAACTTGTTTTTTGATGCGCTGACAGACTGACAAAGAAGCGCGCAGGCAAAGAAACGCTGACCGTCGGCGTACGGGGGTACGCCAGGACAGCGTTTCTGCAACAAGTAAAACCATTGTGGCGCAGCGACAAGATCGCTGCGCCACAAAGCATTGGCGGAGAATCAAAACGCAGTCCTACGTCGCCGTTTTCTCTCTTTTCTGACGCAGGTTTTACGGTGCGCGCTTTTTTGACAGTCTGGTAAACGACGGAGCTGATGCTCCGTCGTTTATATTACTTCAACTCAATTTTTCGTAAAAACAACCAAGCGGCCCCCATAAACAGGACAGATAGCGCCATCAGCATCAAGGCTGAGACATAAGAGTTGATTGTATCTCCAAACACGCCGAAAAACAGTAGAACGATTTTTTTCAAGTAGTCAATTATGCCGCCGATATAATGGTTAAGCAGCATGACAATGGGCGCTATTGCCACAAAAACCCCAATTAAAATGTACTTGGCTTTTTTGGATAATGAGTGCATTAAAATACCCAAAAACCAGCCCAGTATAATCAGAAAGAACAACGCACCCCAAAACCAAATGAAAATCTCGAGTATGGTTGCATCGGGATAGACGCTAAAAAAAACTTCTGTCGCCATAGAAGCAAACTCGCGCGCCAGCACTGAAAACAGGGTCGCAATGACCGCAGTACCCGCCGCCAACCCAAGAGAAAAAATACAAGTTGATATAAAATACGATTTGCGGGAAACACCGTTAATGATCGCAAAGTTAAAAACCTCTGCAAAGAAGATATAACCCCAAATTAAGGCGGTTATCATGACAGGAAAATCAATGGAGCCGGCGACATCATCACTTTGCTTTAAGATAATGCCTAAAATGAGATTCAAAAGCAGAACGCCGCCCATAATTAGGTTGAGCAAGCCGACAGCGCTTAATTGGTAAAGGGTGAGCGTTTTAAGTTTTTTAGATAACATTCTTCTCCTCCTTTAACAGCTTGACATACGTGTCATTCAGGCGTCCGCCCTTGGTCAAGTTCTCTAAACTGTCGTTTTTAATGACTTTACCCCTATGAATAATCATGACACCTTGCAGTACGCGCTCCACCTCGTCTATCAAATGCGTTGCGATTATAATCAGATTTTTATGCTTTTGATGGTGAGCGGTTAGCACGTCATAGAAAATATCCCGATACAGCGAATCAATCCCCAATACCGGTTCGTCAAGAATGATGACTCTGGCATTGCTTGCCAACGCAAGCACTAGCTTCAAAATCGTGTAATAGCCGGTCGATAATTCTCGGCTTTTCTTAGTCAAATCAAGGTCAAACTTCTCGGCCAGTTTCTTTGCATATTCCATGTCGAAACCTTCGTAGAACCGACTCTCCCACTTAAGTATATTGCTAATCTTGTCATTCGGGTATTTATCCTTTTCGGTCACACAGAATATGTGCGCCTGTGCCTTTTCGTTTTCTATGGCGTTTTCATGGTCCACCAGCACCTCGCCGCTGCTCGGAAACACGCGGTTTGTAATAATGCGAAGCAGCGTCGTTTTGCCCGCCCCGTTGCTTCCGAGCAGGCCGTAAATTTTGCCGCTCTCAAACGTAAGCGTTACATTGTCCAACGCTTTTTTGTCGCCGTATGTTTTGGTCAAGTTGTTGATTTGAATCACGCTGCATCACGCTCCTTTATCAGTATTCCTTTGCTTTCCCTAATACCTGCCGTCAAACATATTGTTATTATGATACCATAGACCGGTAGAAATGAAAAGCGAGCGATAGCCGCAAAACAACAAATCCGAACCCGTCTCCACATTGGAAAAGGGTTCGGATTTGTACGGTTTGGTGCCGGTGGTGGGACTTGAACCCACACGGTTTCCCTCGCGATTTTGAGTCGCGCGTGTCTGCCATTCCACCACACCGGCGTCG
>JAVBPM010000007.1:0-6047 GCA_031549605.1 Oscillospiraceae bacterium
ACCATATCCACAATCACCGGCGCCCCTGCACCCTCCCCTTGCCGCTCAGCAAACATCCCATACCGCTTGCCCAGCAGCTCCGCCGCCTTGATAACCTCCGTCACCTTGGGCACAACCTCGACCACCTGCTTGTCCACCACCGCGCAGTCGAGCATCTCGCGTCGCAGTATGGCCGTCAGCGCGGCCATGACCTCGCGGGCGTCGGCAATCTTCTCGTCGGCCACCTTCTCCTGCATGGCCGCCAGCTGGCGCTTGACCACCGGCCGCTGTAACAGCCGGTGGGCGTCCCTGGCCGTGCTGGGGCTGTAGCCGGCACGGCGTGCGGCCGCCGCGCCGTTGGCGTCGACCATGTACTCCTGACAAAAGCGCAGCAGCCTGGCGCTGATCGGCTTATCCACCTGCAAACGGCTCACCTCCCAAACAAAAAAACGGCGGACACACGTCCGCCGCAGTATCCAGCCGTATTGTAGCACAGTCGCCGGGCAAATTACTCTCAACCCGTGACGGGAATGTTGTCGTCGCCTTTCTCGTTCTTCAGCGCCACAAGCAACCGGCGCAGCTGCCGGCGCTCGGCGAAGATGCGCCACACGCAGCAGACGGCCATGGCCGCGCCCAGCCCAAAGACCACGCCACCCACGCCGTTTTCGCCGCCGCGGAACTGCCAGCCGAGAAAGCCAAACAGCGCCAGCATGACCACCGCCAGCGCCAGCAGCTGAGCCGCCAGCGAGGCAAAGGCGTTGTAGTAGGCGTTGCGGTCGCGCACAATCACGCGCTGCACGGTGCGCACGTCCTTTTCAATCACCGTCAGCGACGGCGAGACAAAGCGGCCGGCGCGCTCGCGAAAGTAGCCGGCGCGGTAGCGCAGGTGAATGGCGGTGTCGGCCTGTACATCAACGCGATAGGTCGACTTGACGCAAAGCGCGCAAGCCTTGGCGTACCAGCGCTTATCGTCGCCCAGCCGCACCAGACACACCGCCGCTTGAAACGGCAGCAGCAGCACAAAGAGCAGCCAGTGCCACCACGGACGACCCGTGTCAACGGTCGGCTGCACCGCCTCGACCTCAAACACGCCGTAGTGCCCGATGTCAAAGCTAACACCCTTCTTGTCCTTGCGAGACAACAGCTTGCGCTCGCCCTCCACGGACACCGCCAGCTGGACAGTCTCGGGCAGCTCGGCAAACACCGTCAGCTTCACCGCCACCCCTCCTCTTTTATGGCGTCGCGACGCCCACCAGCTCGCCGAACGCGTCGAGCGTGGTGCTGCGCCGGATGGGTACGCGCTTCATGGCCAAACAGTCCTCGCCGCAGGTAAACACGCCGCCGGCGGCATCGACGGCAAAGTCGTAGTAGAGCGCGACGGTGGTTTTCACCGTGTCGTTAAACTCACCGCCCGGATAGGCCATGGCCAGCACCGGCTTGCCGGACGCCGCCTCGAGCAGCGTCTTGGACTCGGCCAGCTCGGCGGTCAGCTCGGTCTCGTCGGTCACCTCGCTCAACCGCGCGCCCGACTTGGTGCGGCCCTGAATGGAAATCACGCCGCTGTCGGCCAGCTCCTTCACCTGCGCCTCGTCCATGCAGTTGGCGTCGGTAAACTTGTCGGTCTCGACAAAAATGGTCGCCTTGGCGTTGTAGGCTCGGAGAATGGGCACCAGCTCGCGGTAGTTGTCCATGCTCGACTCGTCGAAGGTGAGCAAAATCGGCTTTTCAAACTGCGCGATGTCGACCAAGTCCTCAAACGTAATGGCTTGATAGCCGTTCTGCTGCAAGAACTCCAGCTGTTTTTCAAACTCGGACGGCTTGATGTAGCGCTCGGTCGCGCCGGACGCAGGGCTGGCGGCCACGCTGTAGTATTGCAGCACGGGGATTTTCTTGCCGGCGGCCTGCGCCAGCGCCTCCTGCGCCGTCAGCGGCTCGGGCGTCGGCTCCAGTGTCGGTTCAAGCGTCGGCTCAGGTGTCGGCTCAAGCGACGGCGCGGTGGTCGCGGTGGCCGTAGCCGAAGGCCCGGCGCCGGATAAGACGTCCAGCTGTTGCAGCGCAAAGGCGGCCGCCAGCACCACGGTCAGCACCAACAGCAGCACCAAAAAAATATCGGGTAATTTTCGCATAAGACACCTCATGATAGTAAGCAATGCCATTAGTATACATAATTTGACAGCTTTTGTAAAGTAGTTTGCCGCGAGCGCACGCCGAAAAAAATGTCGAATCAGCAGTATTTCGCATTGACATAATCATTTGACAGGCATATATTTAAGTAAACAGATACAGATAAAAACATTTACTAATAAGGAGAGGATCCCATGAAGCACACACGTCTCGCCGCCCTCATTACAACGCTGGTCCTGCTATTGTCTCTGGGCGCTTTCGCGCCCGCCCACGCGGCAGCCGAGCCGTTTGCGCCCATTAGCGCTGAGCTTTACCACAACGGCGCCGGTGTGTTACTCACCTTTTCCCAAGCCGTCGACTACATCACGCTCGACACCACCCTGCTATCCATATACAGCTTGCGGGTCGGTGACGACGGGCATACCTACGCCTATCATTATGACATTACCGGCACAGAGCTGCGTCCGAGCAACAACCAACTGGTCATCTATGTGGCGCCATACATCGTAAACGAGTATGTCAGCGTAATATCCAAGGCCGGTGCGATAAAAAACACAGCCGGCGCGCCAAATGCCGTCAGCCAGGTTTTCACGCCCGCTCTGCCACGCGTGGGCGAGCTGTCGCTGCTCGAAACAGCGATAGACACCACGGGCACAAAGGCGCGACTCACGTTTGACGCCGAAATTGACCCGACGTCGCTGGACACGTCAGGCGCGCAGTTCAGCGCAGTGTTCGGCAATGTGTTTACCGTTAACACTGACGAGATTTACACCGTGGTGCAGTCGGCGCGGCTGTCCGACGCCAAAACCGTTGAGTTAACACTCAAGTACCCCGTTCCGGCCCGCTGCGATTTAATACTGAACTACAACAACCCCAACTACACCTTTGCGCCCGCCAAGGCAGGGCCCATCCGCGCAAAGAGCGGCAATGTGTTCTGGGGCCGCGCACCGGGCTCCGCCTCAACAAGCAACCTGATTCATATCGCGGCCGGTGACAACAGCTCGACGGTCAGCGGCAGCTTTGTCAACGGCCAGCGCGTGGCCGCCGCCACGCTGAACGGCGGCGTGCTGACCCTGACGCCAACTGCCGCCGAATGGACGGCCATCATGGCAGCCGCTTTTGAATTTGCCGACACTGCCTCGGCGCTGCCGTACCATGGCAAGGCGCTGTACGTCAGCCGCACCTTCTCGGGCGCAACGAACAACGACAAAGGCCTGACACTGTCGCTGACCCCCGCGCAACTGGCCGATCTGACCGATATGCCGGTCGTTGGCGACGCGTTTATGGCCACGCTCTATTATGCGCTCACACAGCCACCGTCGCTGTCGACGGGCGGTAACGACCGCGTCGAGCTGGTCTTGACAAACTGGTCGCACTCCTCGTTAAAAATCGCCATTGCATTGACCCGCAACGGCAGTCCAGTACCGGTGGCAAGCAACATGCCGCTTGCCTATGTCAACTTCACAGAGCTGGCTTACGCCGCCCACAGCACAGTGCCCACCTATTGCAACACCAGGCAGCCCATAATGCGCTCATTCAACCAAAACGGTTTCTTCGCCCGTGTCTGCGCGCTGGGCGAGTACACTATGAGCAACGGCGTCAGCAGCAGCAACTTTATTGACGAGGGCGATGCCAGTTGGGCTACCGGCTCCATCAGGTTTCTGCAAGCTCGCGGCGTCGTCGGCGGCACGGGCGGCGGCAAGTTCTCGCCCAACCGCAAGGTCACACGCGCCGAGTTTGTCACGATGCTGATGCGTACCGTCACCCGCAACGTCACCACCACCGGCGTTAAGCAGTTTGCCGACGTTCCGGCGGGCAGCTACTACGAGCAGACGGTGCTCAAAGCGCGCGCGCTCGGCCTTGTCGGCGGCACGGGCGGCAACAAGTTTAACCCCACCGCCTACATCACGCGCCAGGACATCGCCACCATGCTGCTGCGCCTGATGAATTTGGACATCTACATGTACTTGTATGACGCCGACGTCAAGGCGGTCAATGCCTTCAGCGACTACAACACCACCGCCGACTACGCCAAAAACGCCATCGACGTCATGGTGCAAAACAAAATCATGGGCGGCTCTGCAGGAAAACTAACGCCCACCGCCTTTGCCACCCGCGCCGAAACGGCGGCCATGATCGAGCGCATGCTCAGATTCTAAGCCAAGTCAATCGTACCGGCTGCAATGGAACCTTTCTCTTGCCGCTTTTGCGTTCAACCGGACTTGATAGGAGCAGACTTATTGCAGCGCCGTAGCTAATATTGACATAACCATTTGACAGGCATATATTTAAGTAAACAGATACAGATAAAAACATCTACTGATAAGGAGACGATCCCATGAAACACCCACGTCTTGCCGCCCTCGTTACAACGCTGGTCCTGCTATTGTCTCTGGGCGCTTTCGCGCCCGCCCAAGCGGCAGCCGAGCCGTTCAAACTGGTAAGCGTCGCGGCCTTCGGCGGCGGCTCGGGCATTGTCTACACCTACAATCAACCCATCGACTACAACAGCGTCAATCTCTCGAAGTTCAAGGCCAGACAAGAGATTGTCGCCGGCTCCGGCGACTACTATACATTCAATGCACTGGCGTTTAAGCCGGGCTCGACGACCAGCCAAATCAAGGTCTTCTTTGACAGAAGCTTTCAAGATGACACTGTGCTCAAACCCTATGACGACGGCGGCGCGGTCAAAAGCACGACCGGCACACCAAGCGCCACCGCCTTTCTTCCGCTCAAAGGCCCGTTCAACGGCACGCGCCTGACGCTGCTCAGCGCCGTTGTAGACGCCAGCGGCAGCAAGCTGGTACTCACCTTCAACAGCGCCGTTAACGCCGCCGACCTCAAGACCAACGCCTCGCAGTTTTCCGGCATGGTCGACGACACCGTCTCGCGAGCGCTCCTCTTCTCGGCGGCGCGGGTGCTCACGCCCACCACCATCGAGCTGACGCTGGTGACGCCGATGTTGAAGAAAGACAACCTCGCCCATGTCGTCTATGGCGACATTGACGTTACCCCGAACCTGATTGCCGACGGGCTGCTGTACGGCACCGACGGCAGCAGCCTGGCCAGAGCCGATATGACGATTACCAACAACTCAACGCGCAACGGCGTGCTGTGCAACGGCGTGTTTGTCGCCTCGGCGCGACTCGATGCCGGCCTGCTGGTGCTCGAGCCGACGGCGACCGAATGGACGGCCATCATGCAAAAAGCGACGTGGTACGGCAAGACGTACAACAAGCCGGGTCAGTGCCTGCTGGTCACCGAGTCGCTCTCGCCCGCCGCGCTGAACGGCTACACGTTGATGCTCACCAAGTCGCAGCTGGCCGACCTGGGCGACGTGAGCCTTGACGTCAACAACAACAATCTGTTGTTGTATCCGGCGCTGACCAACGCGCCGGCCCTCGCCGCCGTGGGCACCAAGCGCGTGGCGCTGACCTACCGCTACAACATCGCGCTGCCCACCACACCGCTGCTGGGCGCACGACTGACGCTGACCTGCGACAACACAGCCATTAACGTCGGCACCGGCGCGTCGCTGGCCAAAATCACATACCCCAATTACAACGGCAGGCTCAACTACAACTACAGCTGCGTGCCGGTCTACATGACTTCCGGCAAACCGATGTACATCTACCGCTCCACCGAGTCGATGTTCGAAGACATTGTGGCCACCGTCGACCGACTGGGCGACTACGGCGTTGTGCTGTGGACGGGCGCAAAACTCACCGACGTGACCTACTGGAACGAATACGCGGTCAACGCGCTGCAACAGCTGGGCGTTGTCGGCGGCACGGGCGGCGGCAAGTTCTCGCCGGCTCGCACCGTCACGCGCGCCGAGTTTATCACGATGCTGATGCGCACGGTCACCCGCAACATCGACACCAGCGGCACCCGCCAGTTTGCCGACGTTCCGGCCGGCAGCTACTACACCACAACAGTGCTCA
>JAVBPM010000082.1:0-16888 GCA_031549605.1 Oscillospiraceae bacterium
TGGGTCTTATCAACGGCGCGGGCGACAACAAGTTTAACCCCAACGCCAACATCACGCGCCAGGACATGGCCACCATCATACTGCGGCTCATGGATTTGGACGATTACAAGTACACCTTTGACCCCAACAGCACGGCCACCAACGCTTTTACCGACTACAAAAACACCGCCGGCTACGCCAAAAAGGCCATCAACATTATGGTGCAAAACGACATTATGAGCGGCCATGAAAAACTGCTGAACCCCACGAGAAGCGCCAACCGCGCCGAAGCGGCCATCATGATAACGCATATGCTCAGACTCTAGCAACCCAAGCGGCAAGCCAGTGCTTGCCGCTTCAGACTGTCAAAAAAGCGCGCATCGTAAAACCAGTGTCAGAAAAGAGAGAAGCGGCGACATTACGCTGCGTTTTGATTCTCGGCTGATGATTTGCGGCGCATCGACAAAGTCGGTGCGCCGCAATGGTTTTACTTGCTGCAGAAGCGCTGTCCTAGCGTACCATCGTACGCCGCCGGACAGCGCTTCTTTGCCTGCGCACGTCTTTGTCAGTCTGTCAGCGTGTCAAAACTTGTTTTTGACACGCTGAGACGGCAAGCCGGTGCTTGCCGCTTTTTCTTACGTTGCCGAGACACTCATGCTATAATAGTATTACCCTAGTTATAAGGAGATATGTCGTATGGCCCTCACCCGTCACACAGCCCGCCTGCTGGCGCTGGTTCTGCTGATGTCACTGGCCGCCTTTACGCCCGCGCACGCCGACCAGCCCCTTGCGCTGCAAAGCGCAGAGATTATCAACCGAGGCGCCGGTCTGCTGCTGACCTTCAACCGCGACATCGACGCCAGCGACCTGCGGCTTGAGCGCATGGACGTGCTCGAGGTGTATAGCGGCGGTTATCAATTCGAGCACGACAGCTGCTACGCCGACCCCGGTCCGACCGCCAATCAAGTGACACTCTATTTCAAAAAGCTGTTGACTGCCGGCACCACTGTGACAGTCAGGCTTAACAACGGCGCGGTGAAAAGCAGTGACGGCGCGCCGATTGCCGCCTGCCAGCTCGCGGTTGCTAACACCCTTGCGGCCAGCGATCCCATCACCATGACCTCGTCGACAATCGACGCCGGCGGCACCACAATCACGCTGGTCTTTGACACGGCGCTCGACGCCGCCACGCTCGACACCACAGGCGGTCAATTTTCCGGCTTTTGCCTGAGCCGTACGCCGGGCTATGAAGGCGCCTTTATCGTTGTGTCCTCAGCGCAGCTGACCGCCGCCAACACGGTAGAGCTGACGCTCAAGTACCCTGTGCCCGCCGGTGCCGAGGTCACTGTGCTCTACAACGACTATGTGCACACCGCGCTGCCGTCCCGCGTCGGCGACCTGTACGGTCTCGACGGCAAGCACTACCCCGGCATTGTCTACCACGGCGGAATCGAGTCGCACAGCTTTCACATTAGCCCCGCCAACAACGCCTCGGCCGTCACCGCGCCGCTGGTCAACGGCCAGCCCATCGCCGGCTTCGCGGTGCAGGACGGCGTGCTGTCGCTGACGCCGACCGACACCGAATGGACGGCTATCATGACAGCCGCGCCCGATTTTGTCCGCGCCAGTAGAGAGTTACCGGCGTTTGACAAGGCGCTCTACTTCAACCGCTACATCGGCTGCGACGGCGGCGTCACGCTGAATTTGACGACCGCGCAGCTCAACGACATCACCGACGTGCCGCTCTGCGGCTACGCCGTCAACGTCACGCTGACAGCCGCGCTGACCCAATCACCCGCGCTGGCGGCGGTGGGCAGCGACCGCGTGGCGCTGACCTTTGACTACACGCACCTGCAACACGCTGCGCCCGACCTCGGCAGTCGGCTATCGCTGTCCCATAACGGCAGCGCGCTGGCGGTTGAAAACGGCCAAACGCTGGCCACTGTCACCATACCCTATGTATACGCGTATCGCGTGCAATTCCCGCTGGCCGTCTGCTACAGCGACAGCAAGCAGGCACCGATCGTCCGCACGTCGGGCGGCGAAACGCTGCATGCCGCCGTCAACCGACTGGGCGAGTACGGCATCACCAGCCTCACGACAACGGCCTTTACCGACCTCGATGCACGGGTTTTTCTATCAGAGATTGAATGGCTGCAACCGCGCGGCATTGTATACGGCACCGGCAACGGCACGTTTGAGCCCGACCGCGCCGTGACGCGCGCCGAGTTGATTACCATGCTGATGCGCGCCGTGCAGCGGCCGGTCGACACATCAGCCACACAACAGTTTTCCGACGTGGCGCCCGGCAGCTACTACGCCGCAGCCATGCTCAAGGCGCGCGAGCTGGGCATTGTCGGCGGCACCGGCAACAACAAAGTCAACCCCAACGCGCCGGTCACGCGGCAGGACATGGCCACCATGGTGCTGCGGCTGATGCAAGCCGAACGCTACGCGTATGCAGGCTACAACATCGATCGCCGTGTTAGCGACTACACCGACGGCGGCAGCATCGCGCCCTATGCGAGCGAGGCGGTAAAGACGCTGCTGCAATGCGGCATTTGGGTCGGCCACGACAACCAACTGACGCCCAACAACACAACCACACGCGCCGAAGCGGCGGCGACCCTCGCCCGCGCACTGCGCATCGGCCTGTAACACAACGGCAAAGCAAAGCCCCGCCCAACGGCGGGGTTGTCGCAAAGAAGGTTTGAGACAGTTAAATCTCAAGCCTTCTCTTCGTATATGCTGCTTTACTGTACGTTGCATTCTATACATGTTTCGATCACAAACAGTGTGTTATGTAAGCAAATGGAGCCATTAACTCCATCATCTTATGTACCCTAAGGCTTATTCTGTCGCCCTATTGTTATTCGGTTCCAGTATGGCGGTTGTTTTTTGTCTATTTCAAACGTGATAGAATTATCATCACCAAATGTGTAGAAGAGCTTTGTTTTTGTGGAGCTGGTGTCATCCCTTTCGGACGGCTCGCCATAGGCAGCGATTATTTCGTCGATGGTGGAGCCGATATGCAACCCACCCGGAAGCACGAACGATGTGCTGACTGCGCCCCTGGTGTCATAGGCGAAAGAAAATGCAAACACATAGCACTCTGACAAAGGAAGCTCCTTGTCACTAAAATTGATAAAATTTGCGCCAGATAAGGTTGCGTCGCCTTTTTCGAGTCGGGCATTTCCCGTCATAATGAAGCCTGGTTTCAGCGTTTCGCCCTCAATATTTTTGCATGTCCAGCCAAGAGCGGCGAAATCGGAATACAAAGCAGGCAGCGTGAGGATATTGCCGTCCAACGAAATCTGGAAACTATCGGGTTCGGAACTCAGACCCTCGGGAATAATGGGCTCTGCATAGGGGTATTCATCTCCGGGATCATCTGGAGAAGCTGTAGGGGCTTCCGTTTCGCTCTGTGTTGCTGACGGCGTAGTCGTGCTACTGTCACCATTGATCGTTGCCGTGGGTTCGTTCTCGTTTTTGCCGCCACAAGCGGCAAGCAATAGCACAAGAACAAGCGCAAGGGTCAGTGCTGATACTCTTTTCATCATTTAAGTGTTTCCTTTCTGCGATTATGCATTGATTATATCATAAAGAACACCGAAAGGCAAGGCGAAGGCAGGTCTGTTGCCTTTCAATTGGTTGCGCTATTTGCAGGGGTTTTCCTGCGCCATCGTACGCCGACGGACAGCGTTTCTTGGCCAGCGCACTTCTTTACCCGTCTGTCAGCGCGCCCTACGGCGGGGTTTTTACTTGCAGCCGGTCGCGCGGCGTGGTATACTAAACGGCGCACCCCATCACAAACAATAAGGAGAGCCGCCATGCCAACACCCATCTGCGTCCGCTGCCAAAAGAACCCCGCCGTGGTGTTCGTCACGCGCATTGACGAGCAGGGCACCTCAAAAAACGAGGGCTACTGCCTGCCCTGCGCGCGCGAATTGGAGATTGGACCCATCAACGAGATTTTTGAACAGTTTGGCCTCTCGGCCGAGGACGCCGAGAGCCTCAACAACGATATGGGCGAAATCATCGCCAACCCGCAGGCCTTTTTGTCGCAAATCATGCCACCCAACGCCGACGAAGCGTCGACGGCCGACGAGGACAGCGACGACGACGAGGGCAAAACGGCCACCTATCCGTTCCTCGACCGCATCTTCAACCAGCTGCGGCCAACCGCCGGCGAGCCCATCGAGCGCAGCGAGCCAACGCCGCCGGCCGCGCGCCCCAAGCGCGACGAGCAGCGCGGCAGCAGTGACGACAAAGCGCCGCCGCGCAAGAAGTTCAAGTTTTTGGACAGCTACTGCATCCACCTCACCCAGCGCGCCCGCGACGGCAAGCTGGACAAAATCATCGGCCGCGAGGACGAGACCGAGCGCGTGGTGCAAATCCTCAACCGCCGGCAGAAAAACAACCCCTGCCTCATCGGCGAGCCGGGCGTCGGCAAGACGGCCATCGCCGAGGGGCTGGCGCTGCGCATCGCCGAGGGCAATGTGCCCGACAAGCTGCTTTCCAAGGAAATCTACCTGCTCGACATGACGGCGCTGGTGGCCGGCACGCAGTTCCGCGGCCAGTTTGAAAGCCGCATGAAGGGCTTGATTGAAGAAATCCGCAAGACGGGCAACATCATACTCGTCATCGACGAGGTGCACACCATCGTCGGCGCCGGCGACGCCGAGGGCAGCATGAACGCCGCCAACATCCTCAAACCGGCGCTGTCGCGCGGCGAGATTCAGGTCATCGGCGCCACGACGTTTGCCGAGTACCGCAAGCACATCGAAAAGGACGCCGCACTCGAGCGCCGCTTCCAGCCCGTCATCGTCAACGAGCCGTCGATAGACGACACAGTCCAGATACTGCAAGGCATTGCGCCCTATTACGAGCAGCACCACGGGCTGCTGATTTCGCCCGACCTCTGCCGTCAGGCGGTCATTCTCAGCGAGCGCTACATCACCGACCGCTACCTGCCCGACAAGGCCATCGACCTACTCGACGAGGCCGCCAGCAAGTGCAACCTCAACAGCGAGCAGCTGACACAGGCGGGTCGTTTGTCGCGCCAGCTCGACGAAATAAACGCGCAGCTAATCGACCTGCAGGAGCACAAGCCCGACGACTTTGAAGCCATCGCCACAGCCAAAAGCCACGCGGCGCAGCTGCGTGAGCAGCTGAAGGAAATCATGCAGCCCGGCCCGCCGTCGCTGACGGTCGAGGACTTGGCGCGCGTCATTGAGCAGTGGACGAAAATTCCGGCGCAAAACATCGCGACGGCCGAGCTGTCGCGGCTCAAAGCGCTGCCCGACCGGCTGAAAACGCGCGTGGTGGGTCAGGACGACGCCATTCGCGCCATCTGCGCGGCCATCGCGCGCAACCGCGTGGGACTGTCGGCCAAGCGCAAGCCGGTGTCGCTGATTTTCGCGGGGCCGACCGGCGTGGGCAAGACCGAGCTGGTCAAGCAGATCGCCGCCGATTTGTTCAACACGCCCGAAAGCCTGGTGCGGCTGGACATGAGCGAGTTTATGGAAAAGCACAGCGTAAGCCGCATCATCGGCTCGCCGCCCGGCTACGTCGGCTACGACGAGGCGGGTCAGCTGACCGAGAAAATTCGCCGCAAACCCTACAGCGTCGTGCTGTTCGACGAAATTGAAAAGGCGCACCCCGACGTATTAAACGTGCTGTTGCAAATCCTCGACGACGGCATGGTCACCGACGCGCAGGGCCGCAAGGTCAACTTTGAAAACACCATTTTGGTCATGACCACCAACGCCGGCAGCGACAAGCAGCTGGCGTCCATCGGCTTTGGCCGCGACGACGCGCAGCGCAGCGCCGACAAGACGCTCAAGGCGCTCAAGGACTTCCTGCGCCCCGAGTTTCTCAACCGCGTCGACGAAATCGTCGTGTTCAAGCCGCTGCCGCGCGAGACCTTCGTCGACATCGCCAAGATCATGATGAACGACCTAAAAGCCGCCATGGCAGCGCGCGGGCTGACGCTGTCGTTCGACGACGCCGCGCTCAAGCACATGGCCGACAAGTCCTACTCCACCGAATACGGCGCGCGCAGCCTGCGCCGCTACATCCAGCGCGAGGTCGAAGACGGCATCGCCGCACTGATGATCGAGCAATGCGACCAGCCGCTCACCCACCTCAAGGTCAGCGCCAGCGACGACAAGCTAACCGTGCTGGGGCTGTAGACTGCACTGTGAGAGCCTCAGTTAGTGCAACACTTTCACTGGCTGTGTTCGCGTCTATTTTCTTGCTGAACATGATCGGTTACCTCGGCATGCGTTATGCCCATCTTTATAAGAGTCTGCCTCGGCCTCTTGTCGTGGACCATGCAACGCGTTCCGAATTCTGTCAGACAGTTGTTCGAACACTCCGCCTTCTTTTCTCCCTCGTCGTGACAGGCTTGTTCCTTCGCTTTGTTTCCCCATATCTCGCCAACCTCCCGATGCTGCTTGTACTGTCGATCCCCAGCCTAGGCGCCTTAGTCTTACTCCTAAAAAAATATGTGTTTGGCATGGGCCGCATTGATTTGTCTGAAACAGGCAGTCTCAATCTGATGTTGGCCGGCGCCGGTGTGTTAGGGTTTCTAATGGTTGTTTGCGCCACCCTCCTCGCGCCGTCATGGCAGCGCTTTGTGCAGGGTCTTCTGCCCTTTTGGGCCGACGCGCTCACCATCGTTCTCGGTGTGGCGTATTACTATCTCGCCCTGCTCTTCTCGGGGCTTTTTCTGCTGATTTGGCTTCATGCCTATCAAGCGCGGCAAAGCAACCGCAAGCCAAAGCCGCGCCGACACATCATGCAAACTATCGGCCAAACGCTGATGCAGCTTCAGCTTTCCCTTTTAATCACGACGTGGCCGGCGCAGACTTACTGGCGACAATCCTGCCGCAGCATAACGTCAAAAACCGTAAAAATCTTATTACTGCTACTCTGGCCGCTGCCTTTGACAATCGATTTGCTGCTGTTCGCTACTTGTCTGCCGCTTGCCATACTTATTGAGCTCTTCCGTCTGTTTTCGCAGGGCTTCTCCGCAGTGGCGCGCAGCATCGCGCGCTTTGTGCAAGAGCTTGGCCGATCGGCTTCCCTCTACATTTACCGCTGGGCGCGGTGGTCTTTAATCATGGCGCTGGCTTGGGTGTATGTGCAAGTGGAATACAGCGGCATCGTTTCGCCCACTGGCAAGACCGTATATGCTACGCTGGCTGGCGGTTTGGCGCTGTCAGTGATACTGCCATCCCTGATGAACGCCACCAAAACCCGTCGCGTGCTGTGGAACTAGCGCCGGACACGAACGCCCATGCCACACACATCGGCAATCATTTCCAAGGAGAAACAACCATGCCCACATCACAACAACTGGCCGACTGGTACGCCACCCACGCCCGCCCGCTGCCCTTTCGCGCCACGCGCGACCCCTACGCCATCTGGGTCAGCGAAATCATGGCGCAGCAGACGCGCATCGCGGCGCTACTCCCCTACTACACGCGCTTTATGGCGGCGTTTCCCACCGTGGCGGCGCTGGCCGCCGCGCCACTCGACGACGTGCTGACGCACTGGGCGGGGCTGGGCTATTACAGCCGCGCGCGCAGCCTGCACCGCGCGGCGGTGCAAATGGCGCAAAGCGGCGTGCCGCAGGACGTTGACGGCTGGCGCGCACTGCCCGGCGTCGGCGACTACACCGCCGCGGCGGTGTGCAGCATCGCCTACGAGCAGCCGGTGGCCGCCGTCGACGGCAACGTGCTGCGCGTGTTTGCCCGCGTCTGCGACTACCGCGCCGACGTGCTGGCGCCCGAGGGCAAAAAGCAAGCAACGGCGTGGGCCACCGCACTCTATCAAGGAATACACGCGCCCCAACCGTCGGTGCTGACGCAGGCACTGATGGAGCTGGGCGCGCTGGTCTGCCTGCCCAAAACGCCCGACTGCGCCGCCTGCCCGCTGGCAAACCTGTGCGAGAGCAAGGCCGCCGGCACAGCCGCCGAGCTGCCCATCCGCAGCGTCAAGACAAGCAAAAAAGCCGAGCAGCGCCCCGTGTACGTGGTCATCGACGACAGCGGCGCACTGCTGATGCGCAAACGCACCGAACGCCTGCTGCACGGCCTGTGGGAGCTGCCCGACGCGCTGCCCGAGGGGCTGACAGCAGTCGAAACCAAGCCACTGGGACAGGCCAAGCACGTCTTTACCCACAAGGTCTGGCAAATGCACGCCACGCAGGTGCGGGTGCAAGGCCACCAGCCGCCGGTGGACGGCTGGTGCTGGGTGCAAGATGTTAGCGCCGTGGCCGTGCCCGAGGCGTTTCGCAAGTTTCTGGTCGGCACTGCGCCATAAGCCCACACCTTGACTTCCCGCCGCTATCCATTTATAATCAATGCAATCAACAAAAAGGGGCGATTGCCATGAAGACAGCCGCGCGCGTAGCCTTGGTGGGGTTGCTTGTGCTGACGGCCGCGGTGGCAGCCGCGACCATCTTCCAGCCGTGGCGGCTGGCGGCTTCGACCCATGCGCCGGCGCCGACTTGGGTGGCCGAGACGCCCTTCACCTCGCCCACGCCCAGCCCGACGCCGGCACCCACGCCCAGCCCGACGCCGGCGCCCACACCCACGCCCGAGCCGACCCCGTTGACGCCGCAGGCGGCGCTGGACGCGGCGGCCGGCCGAGCCATTCCCATTTTGATGTACCACGCCGTGGCCGACACGCCGCTGACGTCGCTGACCGAACTGTTTGTCAAGCCGAGCACGCTGGCCAAGCAGCTGCAATACCTCAACGACAACGGCTACCAGACGCTGACGTTTGAGGACTTGATCGACATCGACCGGTACGACAAGCCGATACTGCTGACCTTCGACGACGGCTACCGCGACAATTACACCGAGCTGCTGCCGCTGCTCGAGCAGTACAACGCCAAGGCGACCGTCTTTGTCATCCCGTCCAATTTCCGACACAAAAACTTCTGCACCGAGGCGCAGATACGCGAGATGGCCGATTCGGGCCACATTTCCATCCAAAGCCACACCAAAACCCACCGCGGACTAGCCAACGTGACGGGCGAGAAAACGCTGGCGTCCGAGCTGGGCGAGTCGAAAACAATCATCGAGGCGCTGACCAATCGGCCGGTGGTGGTGCTCGCCTACCCCAACGGCGAGTCGAACCAAACGGTGCAGCAAACCGCCGCGCAATACTACGACTACGCGCTCAACAAGGACGGCGGCCTGTACATCGCCGGGCAGGACCGCTACACCATGAACCGCATCCGCATCAACCGCAGCACGTCGCTCGAGCAGTTCGCCGCGCTCATCGCCGGCTAAACGCACATACAAACAAGCTCCACGCCTAAGCGTGGAGCTTTACAGACCGCCAAACAAGCGCGCACCGTAAAACCAACGTCTGAAAGAGAGATACGGCGACGTAAGGCTGTGTTTTGTTCTCGGCTAGTGTGATTTGCGGCGCATCGACAAGGTCGCTGCGCCACAATGGTTTTACTTGCTACAGAAGCGCTGTCCTAGCGTACCATCGTACGCCGACGGACAGCGTTTCTTTGCCTGCGCACTTCTTTGTCAGTCTGTCAGCGTGTCAAACAAGCGCGCACCGTAAAACCAGTGTCACAAAAAAGAGCAAACGGCGTCGTAAGGCGCATTTTGATTCTCGGTCTATGATTTGCGGCGCATCGACAAGGTCGCTGCGCCACAAAGGTTTTACTTGCTGCAGAAACGCTGTCCTAGCGTACCATCGTACGCCGACGGACAGCGTTTCTTTGCCTGCGCACTCCTTTGTCAGTCTGTCAGCGTGTCAAAAAACAAGTTATTTGACACGCTGAAACAAGCTCCACGCCTAAGCGTGGAGCTTGTTGTTACTGCCTATTCAACCGTTTCCGGCTTTTTCTTAATGTGCTTGAGGTACAAATACAAGTAGACACACAGCGCCAGCACATTCAGCCCGACGGCCACGCCGAGCATGATGTTTTGCCATAGCATGGGAATGGACTCATGCCACAGCGTCAGCGACATGATGACGCCGGCGAACACGACGGTCGACAGCTTGCCGACCCACACGGCGCCAAAGACGTCGTTTTCCTTGTGCATCATGGTAATCGCGCCGATGCCCATCAGCAGCTCCTTGACAAAGATAACCAGCACCGCCCACGGGCTGACAACGCCCGCGACGGTAATGGTGAGCAGCACGCAGAAGGCCATGGCCTTGTCGGCCAGCGGGTCAAGCACGCGGCCCAGCTTGGTCACCTGCCCCGTATGGCGCGCGATGAAGCCGTCGACAACGTCGGTGGTGCCGGCCAGCAGGTAGATGCCGACGGCGTACCAGTTGGCGTGTGGCAGCTGCGAGTTGTAGACGATGGGGAAAATAGGCACCAGCATCAGCCGAAACATCGAGAGAAGATTGGGAATATTCATCAGTTAAAAAATCTTAAACGGGCTGAGGTTGACGAAAACTTTGAACAATTTCGACGCTTCCACCCCCAGCGATGATTGACTGATGCCGGAATAGCGAATGGCCCAGCCAATCGCAAACAGCAGCAGCACGGCGGTGATGACGCCCAGCGCGACACCGCCGATCTGGTCAAGTTGCTTAATGACAGGTATCTCAAAGATAACGTGCACCAAATGCACGAGAATATGCAGCGCAATCATGATAATGACAAAGAAGAAGATGAACAAAATCACGCGCGAGAACATACGCGTCGCGACCTGCATGATGGCCTGCTTGAGCGTCAGCTCCTCGTTGTCGCTGACCAGCTGCCACACCTCCTCAACCAGTCCGTCGAGGAACTTGGCGCCCACGCCCATGGCCTTGAGCACCTCCTCGGTCATGGCCTTGGATGCCGTTTCACTGGTCTCGTCGGGCATTTCGCCGCTGTGCTCGTCCTTGTAGGTGTCGACCGTCTCGTCGTAGGCTTTTTCGGCGCTGAAGCCAAACAGCACGGCCAGCTTGTCGCCCACCGGGTTGGCCAGCTTGCCCGACACCAGTCCGGCACCCCAAATCGACACCAACACGATGACCAGTCCGGCCACACTGAGAATCAAGCCCTTGCGCCAACCGCGCCATGCACTGACGCCGATGACCACGAGAACCAGAATGTCCCACATCCACCATTTCATACCAAATAACAACCCCTTATCCTATAGACAGTATAGTCTAGTCCCCTGTGAAAAAATGCCGATTACGCGCGTTTACTTAATCTCGACGACCTCGGCGCTGGCCAGCCCGACGAGATACAGCGCGCTTTCGTCGCGCAGCGTGACCTGCCGCAGCTCGGCGCTAACCTCCACGCTGTCCAGCTTTTTCAGCGACATGCTGTAGACGCTGCAGCCGTCGTGGGTCAGCAGCGCCACCCGATTGCCGGCGGCGTCGAGCGACACGATATCGGCGGCAAACTCCTGCTGCGCGACAATCGCGCCGTCAGCGTCGAGCACCACCACGGTGCTGCCGCCGTCGGTCTGGTAGCGCGACACCTGAAGCACCAATGCGTCGCCGTCAAACGAAAAGCTGCGCAGCACGCGACCGCGCCAGTCAAAGCTGCCAACCGCCTCGGCCTTGCCGTTAAGCAGCACCAAGCCGTTGTCCCACAACGACACCAGCGTACCGGCGGCGTAGTCAACCGCCAGCGGCAGCCCGGCGTCGGTCTGGCTAAACGAAGCCACCGGCTCGTTTTTGTCGCTTTTGGTGTCGTACAGCAGCACCTCGCCGACCGTCTCCTGACCCTGCTGCACCACGGTGCTGACGGCCAGTCGATCGCCATCGGGCGAAACCGCGAGGTCCAGCACGGTGCGCGAGGCAATCTTGCAGCGATAGAGCAGCGTGCCGTCGTTGTCGTAAAGGCTAATCACGCCGGTGTAGCCCGGCTCGTGCGCGAGAATGGCGTATTGCCCGTCGGCGTTCATCTTGGCGCTAAACAGGCCGTCGGGCACCGTTTCCTGCGCGCTGAGGCGATAGCCGTCGACGACAAAATAGCTGCTGCCGCCGCGGTCAAAGACCAGCAGGCTGTCGTCGGCCACGCGCAGCGTCGGCGCCGTCATGGTCACCGGCACGCCCAGGCGCTCGGCGCCGGTCTCGTCAAAGACAGCCAGCCGCCCGCTGTTCAGCACCGCCAACCCGTTGCGGTAGGCGTCGATGCTGGCGTTGACGTCCTGGTCATACTGAAATTGCTTCGTCGCCTCGCCGCCCGAGCCAAATTGAATGTTCAGACTCTCCAAAAACTTGCGAACAGGGTTGTCGGTCATGCTGTCGCGGTTGAGAATGGTGTAGCCGACAATGCCGACGATGATGACAACAAAGGCCACAAACAACGCCGTCCGAACCTTGGAAACGGGACGCCGCGAGCGTTTGCGCCGTTCGGCAGCCAGATCGACAACATTGTCGGCGCCCGGTTTCTCGGCCATCACGCATCAGCTCCCATCAGTGAGGTATTATGACAAATTACGGGGGAAATGTCAAGTGGTGCTTAGCAGCGCCTGCCCTTAGCGATGCGCCAAAGACGCTTGCCAAAATGCAAATAAACTCGGAATGGGCGCAGACACGTCGCAACGTGGCTTGCGCCTGTTCCGAGTTTATGAAGTCGTTTTGGCAAGCGCCTTTGGCAGCAGCGCTTAGAGCAGGCGCTGCTAAGCCCGACAGCACAAGCCCCGCCCCGCCGCAGCGGCGCGCCACCAAAAAGCAAGCGCAGCGCCGATGCCGGCGCACAAAACCACACAGCCGCACTCACCCCAGCCGTAGGACACGCCCTGCGGTCAAGCCCGGTTTTATCGCTTGTTAGTCAGCCCCGCCAAGTAGTCCAAGCTGACGCCATGCTGATTTGCCAGCAGAATGGCTATGTTTAACGGCACTTCACGTTCCCCAGTCTCATAGCGAGCGTAGGTTGTTTTGTGCAAATGCAAACATTCCGCAAGCTCTCGCTGGCTCAAATCAGCATCCTCTCGCAAATCTCTTATACGACGATACAGCATTACATTCACCTGCCAACACATTTCTTATGTTGACACCATACACCATTTGGTGTACTGTTAACTCAAATTGACACCGTTTGGTGTCCGTCGTGGGAGGCGCTGAGATGCAAGATCAAATTTGCCGTGACTGCGTTCATTTCAGACGGTACTACGTGAAATATGCCAAAGGAAAATACGCTCCGTTGACATTTGGACAATGCGTACTAACGCGCGCAAAAATTCGCCTGGTCGTAGATTTTGCGTGCTACTTTTGGGCAGAAGTCGAAGCAGACTCACCGTAACCGCCCGACAAGCACGGCAGCGCTGTTGTGGCTAAACGCTGCTTCTAGCTTGTAAGGGATCGCCCTGCGGGGGCGTTACTTGCTAGGGAGCGCGTGGCGATAGGGTTCGGTGCGCGGCATCGGCGCTTGCCTTGATTTTGGTGGAGGCGTCGCAGCGGCGGGTGATAGCGCGCGGCTCAGCGCTTAGCGGAGATCGGGCACATCACCACCAAGCCCTAAGCGCTGCTGCAAAAGGCTTTTTCCAAAACAGCCGAAAACTCGGAACACCCTACAGGCACGTTGTGCCCGTAGGCCATTCCGAGTGTTTCAGCCGCTTTTGGAAAATACCTTTTGCGCATCGCTAAGGGTTGGTTGTGCTATGCACCATGTCAGACCACACCCCTCTCCTCCGCCCAATACCGATTGGCCCTCTTAATCCACGCCCACGCCGTTGGCTCGGACACCGGCACGTCCAGTGCCGCTTTCAGCACCCGCGAGCCCACGCCCGACAGCTGGCGTGTGTTGTACACGCTGCGCAGCACCTTGACCTTTTCGTCACCACCCGGCTCATTTTGCAGCCGCGACAGTGCCGCTGACGCCGCGCGCCAGTCGGCAATGCGTGCGCGGTGCCGCTTGAGCAGCTCGTCGCGCTGCTCGACAAAGCGCGCTGTCGGGTCGCTGACGCCGCCCGAACGGTAGCCTGCCGACAGCGACACAACGCCCTGCGACGGCAGTTCGGCCAGCTGTTCTAAGTACCACGGGTGCAGCCAATAGAAGTGCCAGGCGTCGACCGCCATGTCGGTGTAGGGCAGCTTTTTGGTATAGCGCGCCATGCTAGTCCTCTCCCTTCGTCGGGTCGTCGCGCAGCCGGCTCATGCGCGCGACGGCCTCGTGTTCAAAGCTGCCCGGGCTGTGGTCGGGCGGCGCTTTCTTATCCTGTTGCTTGGACGCGTTTAGCGCATAGACGTCGCTCCATCCGTTGACCGTACTCTGCTCCAAAATCGCGATTTGAATGTCCTCTTTGGCGCTCAGTTGCTGCACGCGTTTGACGATTAACCGCGTTGTTTCGGGTGTCAATGGCCGACGCTTGTCAGCTCTCATCCGGGCAAAGCCCGCCAGTGCAGCGCTTACTGCCGGAGTGAGTTGAGGGTGTAGGGTATTGTCTTGTCCTGTTGGGTTGGGTACGGTAGGGATGGCACAGCGAGTAACCGTGCCGTCACTGTGCCCGCCTTGTGCCGTCTTTGTGACCGGCACAGAAGCGGCACAAGGCGGCAACTGTTTGTTCTCCGTGGCGCGTAAACGTCTCATTTTTTCACGATGCTTATCGCGTCGCTGCTGTTCTCCGATCAGTAGCAGCCCGGCGTAGTCCTGCCAGTCGTGCAGACGTCGACCGCGCTCGTCTTGGTCGACAAAGCCGGCCTCAACCAGCGCCGGAATCAGCCGCGCCGCGTTTTTGGTCACGCCGCAGGCGCGCGTGATCGCGCGGTCGGGAAAGTGCGTCAGGTCGCCGTCCAGCGCGTTGTTGGCCGCCCACGACCACAGCGACACCAGCAGCCCCACCGCCGCGTATTGCTGCAAATGCAGCGCGGCGGCCAGCGCGTAGGTCTTGGGGTGCTCGGGCAGGCTGGCGTAAATCTGAATCCACGGCGCGCTCATGGCGTCCACCCGCCTTCGTCGGGCGGCTCGGCCGTCTCGCTCGACAGCTCCAGCAGCGCCAGCCATTCGCCGCTGTCCAGCAGCTCCAAACAGCCGGTGTGGTAGTGCTCGCCGCAGATTTCAACGTACTGTTCGCCCACCCGAATGCTGTCGTCGCAGTACTGGCAGTGGTGCACCGCCATCGCCGGCGGCGCGTGCGGGCAGCGGCAGTCGCAGGGGCTTTTGTAACAGGTATGGCATAGCATGGGTGTTGTCTCCTTTGTATGGAATGTTTGTTCGTATTATAGCACGAATACAAAGAAATTGCAAGTGTCAATACGCAATATTTTGGTATTATCGGCGGCGCCGCGCTGCATTGACAAGCGCTGCATGAGGGCGTATAATCAAGCATCCAGTAGCTTTTGCGCGCCCGTGACGGCGCCTTTCGACGATACAAAATGCGGCCCAGAGCCGGAAAAAGAGGTGTACTATGGCCATTAAAATCATCACCGACAGCGCCGCCGATCTCAGCGAGGAGCTGATTGCCCGACACGGCATTGAAGTCGTGCCGCTCAGCCTGTCGTGGCCCGACGGCGTGCTGCCGGAAAACGACAGCAACGAGGCCTTTTACGCGCGGCTCAAGACCTGCAAGCAGCTGCCCAAGACCGCGCAGCCCAGCCCCGCCGCCTTTCAGGACGCCTTTGAGCGCGCTATAGCCGACGGCAGCGAGGTGCTGGCGGTGCTGATTAGCTCGGGCATCAGCGGCACGGTGCAGTCGGCGACCATCGCGCGCGAAGCCATGGCCGACAAGCAGCGCGTGCACATCTTCGACAGCCGCAACGCCACGTTTGGCCAAACGCTGCTGATTTTAGAAGCGCTGCGCATGATAGACAAGGGCATGGAGCTGTCCGACATTCTGGCCGTGCTGGAGTCGGAGCGCGACCGCATCAGCTTCTACGCCGTGGTCACCGACCTCAAGTACCTGAAAATGGGCGGCCGCATCAGCGCCAGCGTCGCGACGGTGGGCGCGCTGCTGCACATCTGCCCCATCGTCGGCGTGGTCAACGGCAAGGTCGAGTCAATCGCCAAGGAGCGCGGCCGCCAAAACGCCTTCAAGCGCATCATCGAAATGGCCAAAAAGGACGGTATGGACACGACAAAGCCGATGATGTTCGGCTACACCGACACCGACGACGATATGAAGCTGCTGCGCCAAATGTTCGCCGAGCAAGGCCTGCTGCACAACGACGCCGGCGTCTGCTCAATCGGGTACACCATAGGCACGCACGGCGGCCCGGGCGCGGCCGGGGTTGTGTTTTTTAGGGAAATGGTTTGATGGTGCTTAGCACCGCCAACCCTTAGCGATGCGCGAAAGGTTTTTCCCAAAAGCTGACAAAACACTCGGAATAGGCGTTGTTCATCGCAATGAACGACGACTGTGCCGAGTTTTTGGCTGTTTTGGGAAAACCCTTTGGCAGCAGCGCTTAGGGTCGGCGGTGATGAGCCCGATAGCACGCATGGTGCTTAGCACCACCAACACTTAGCGATGCGCCAAAGACGCTTGACTAAACGCAAATAAACTTGGAATAGGCGCGCGACACGTCGCAACGTGGCTTGCGCCTGTTTCGAGTTTATGAAGTCGTTTGGGCAAGCGTCTTTGGGAGCAGCGCTTAGGGTCGGCGGTGATGAGCCCGATAGCACCAGCGCTATCACCCGCCGCCGCGGCGCGTCGCGCTTCTTGGGGTGGCGCGGCGCGGCGGTCCAGTGCCCCGGCATCTGCGCTTCGCTGGATAATAGTGGACGCGGCGCGCTCGGCGCGGGTGATAGCGCCGGCAGGGCACGCTTCGCTGCGACTTCTCGCTCCGCCCTGCCTGCGGTCGTTGCGGCGACCCCACGCAGGTCTGCGTTCGGATCAGAAAAACGCGCGCGTTTTTCCGACCACAGTCGGCTCAGCGCTTATTTTGAGGGCACGCTTCGCTGCGACGTCTCTCTCCGCCCTGCCTGTGGTCGTTGCGACGACCCCACGCAGGTCTGCGTTCGGGTCAAAAAAATGCATGC
>JAVBPM010000044.1:0-3353 GCA_031549605.1 Oscillospiraceae bacterium
AGAGACCGGCATTGTCGGCGGCATAGGCAATGACCTGTTCGCGCCGGAGCGCACGATAAACCGCGAAGAAATGGTGACGTTCCTGTACCGCTACGCCAAGTACGCCAAGGCCGACACGAGCGCAAGCAAGGCGCTGACCGGCTTTACGGACGGCGACCAGGTGACCGGCTTCGCGCAGCCCGCCATGAAGTGGGCGGTAGCCTCGGGCATCATCGGCGGCTCGAACGGCAAGATCAACCCGAAGGGCACAGCCACGCGCGGCGAAGTCGCGGCGGTTGTCACCCGCTTCTGCAAGCAGCTGGGTAAGTAAGCCCGGCGACAAGCGATAAGCAAACAAAGGCCCGCCCGCTGCCAAAGGCAGCGGGCGGGCCTTTGTTTGTGGTCAGAGCAGGCTAAACATAATGCAACTTTTTGGCCATGTGTAGCGTCATATAGAAAGCGGCAAAAATACGTTGCCATTTGCTATATAAAAAGGTAGAATACAGCCACTGCTACCAGACAATGAGGAGACGTCTTGATGAAAACAAGAATAACGGCCATGGCTGTATTAGCCGCACTGCTGCTGTCGATGATGACCGGCGCGTTTGCCGCCCATCCACCGCTCGATCTCGGCACCACTGGTGACATCGTGGTCAAAAATGTCCCGCACTTTCTGCCCGATGCAGAAAAGCGCATGAGCAAGGCCGGCTTGATTATGGCTAACTATCAAACCAAGCTGTCGCTGGGCATCATCCTAGCGCCGGGCGCCACGCTGCGCATACGACAACAGACGGCCTCCGACGTTGACCTGACCGTTCAGTTCTACAACAACGATTCGCAAACAGAAGCCTCTGCCACCATTCCCCGCTCGGGCGCTTGGGTAGAGCTGTCAAACGACCTTGCCGCCAGTGTGCCGTTTATTAAGGCGGCGTACTGCCAAAATCAGCCGGTGATTGAGTACGAAATTGCCGACGGCATGACGCTACTGCCCACTTACAATATGGGCGATGACGACCAAGCCTTTTACGACAGCTGGCTGCCGACCGAAGCGCCCTACGCGCTGCTGGAGGGCGAGCGTGTTATGATGCTGCTCACGCCCACCGACAAGCAGCCACTCACGGCATTTATCGATCAGTACTATGACGACATTGACGCATATCTCGATTTCTACACCGATTTAGTTACATTCTACGACACACAAGTGGCGGGGCTTAGCCCGACCGATGAGGACCCCACGCATCGCAGCTATCCCACCAAAAGCTTCATCAAAGCCAACCGGCACGGCGCCGGCTATGCGTACTATAGTCAGGATCACGTCGCCGAAAACGGCCCGCAGGTCAGTGCCTTTTTTGTAGCCGGTAATAACACTTGGGTGACTTTGCACGAGCTGGGTCACGGTTATCAGGGACATTTTGTCGGCGGACAGGGCACCGACGACATCACACTGGGCGAGGTGTGGAACAACATCTGGGCCAACTCTTACAACATGAAGACAGGGTATGAAAACACCGGCTGGCTGTACGGCGCAGCGTTCAGCAATCTGGGCGAGGGCGCCAACGGCGCCGGACAGCGCGGCAAGCCGGTTAACGAGGCGCGCTATGGCAAGCGCAACACTGAGAGCGGCATCGCATTTGACGACGAATTCGACAACCTCGGGCTGCGCGACAAGCTCTATGTGCTGGCGCTGTTGCAGGAAAAAATCGGACTTGACGCCTTTCGCTACTTCAATAGGCGCTACCGCGAGCTGGCCAACGCCGACCTAGTAACCACCGCACGCACGTCCGATTTGCTGGCCACATTGCTGAGCGAGGGCTCCGGCTATAACGTGGCGCCCTATCTTGAGGCTTGGGGCATCACCCTTTCGCCCAGCGTAAAGGAAGCATTGTTACAGCAGCAATATCAGGAGCTGTTTATGCTCAACGACCTTGTCTCATCAGGCAACGGAAGCACAACGGCGGCGCTGGCGATGTACATGGCGCTGGGCCTGAAATCGGTCTATTCACCGGTCACAACAGCGGCCATGGCGGGCAAAGGTCAAATCGGCTCATTGGCAGTGGCCTTCTCCGGCCTTGATGACACGGCTGTGCTGGAGGGCAAGTACCTGCGCCTGATGGACGGCACGCGGCAGGTGGCACGCGTGCGTATTACAGCCGACAACCACAGCGGCGTGACACTGCCCAACCTGCCCGTGGGCGCCTATACCCTGTTCGCGCCCAATCTGGAGGGCTATTCCGTGCCGACCGCCTCGGTCGTCATTACCGCTGGTCAGACCGCGTCTTGCACGACCGAGTACAGCTCGCTGGCAGAGCCATTTACCGATTACACGCTCTGCTTCAGAGGCTCGTACTGGCAGATGAATGTTCAGGTCGACCTCAAACAGCAGCAACTGGTGCTGGTACAACCGGCCGGCAAGCCGCACCCCGGTTTTTCGGACACCTTTGTCCGACTGACACTGCGTGACGCAGAGGGTCAGCAAAAAGAAATGCTGGAGCTGATCGGCACAACGGAATACGAGCAAGCCACCTATACGTGGGCGTTCGAGCCGGGCGATACGCTGACGGTTTACAACAAGGAAATCTACTATAAACCGGGCAAAGAGTACAAAACCTGGTGTATCGTCGATAAATCAGGCCGCACTGACCCCACCATGTTCGGCGTGATCAGCGGCGCGTCAAGCATTTCGGAGCAAACCAACACGCTGGTATATGGCGAGTACGGACTCAAAAACGAGAACTGGAGCGCCAGCGAGGAACAAGCGGTGCTGCAACATCGTATTGGCGACTATCTGACCTACTGCGCCTCCACCGACGCAACGACCAACGGTCTGCTGCAGCGCATGGCGCGCAACAATGCCGCCGCCATGATTGACCTGCTGCCGACACCGGCGCGCGCCGACGCCTTAGAGCGTTTTGACGACTTCCTGCACCTCGATCCACCCACCATTACGGCAACCGACCTAACGCTAACAGTTGGTGCGTCCTTCAACCCGCTAAGCGGCGTTTCCGCCCATGACGCCTACGGCAAGGACCTCGCCGCAGACATTGAGGTGCTGGCAAACAATGTTGACACGCAAACGGTCGGTAGCTATTCCGTATCCTACCGCGTCGCCGACGACTCCGACACGGTGGTGACCCAAACCATTACCGTTACCGTCGAGCCCGTGCCGACCTACACCATCACCTGGAACGCCGACGGCGGCAGTCCGGCTCCGTCGCAACTCATCGTGGAGGAGAACGGCACGATTGCTGCACCGGCAACGATGACCAAGGACGGCTTTACCTTTGACGGCTGGTACAGCGACGCGGAGCTGACACAGCCGGTGGCATTTCCCGTGACCAACGTGACCGAGAACAAGACCTTCTACGCCAAGTGGT
>JAVBPM010000042.1:0-12265 GCA_031549605.1 Oscillospiraceae bacterium
CTCCTCGCCCGGGCGCAGCTGGAGGTGGTAGGTGTTGCACAGCGCCAACTGACAGTCGATGTCCTAGAGGTCAAGCGCCGACAGACCGCCCTTGATGGCGGCCTGTGTGGCGACATTCATAAAGAAGGGCGTCTCGACCACGCCGTGGTCGGTGGTTAGCCGTCCGCGCCGCGCGGTGCCCTGCCGGTTGAGCAGTGTGTACATCAACTCACCTCACAAAATCAACATGGCGTCGCCACAGGAGAAGAAACGGTAGCGCTCGGCGATGGCTTGGGCGTAGGCGTTGAGAATGGCGTCGCGGCCGGCCAGCGCCGACACGAGCATCAGCAGCGTGCTTTCGGGCAGGTGGAAGTTGGTAATCAGCCCGTCGATGACCTTAAAGCGATAGCCGGGTGTGATAAAGATGTCGGTGTCCATGGTGCCGGGTGTCAGGCTGCCGTCGTCGTCGGCAAAGCTCTCGAGCACGCGCACCGCGGTGGTGCCGACGGCGATGACGCGGCCGCCGCGTTGCTTGGTCTGGTGAATCGTTTCAACGGCGGCGTCGGGCAACAGGGCGGTCTCGCTGTGCATGACGTGGTCGGCAATGTATTCGGCCTTGACGGGGCGAAAGGTGCCCAGTCCGACGTGCAGTGTGACGTCGGCGGTGGCAATGCCGCCGTCGCGCAGCTGTTGCAACAGTTGCGGCGTGAAGTGTAGTCCGGCGGTCGGCGCGGCGGCCGAGCCGGGTGTTTTGGCGTAGACGGTCTGGTAGCGGTCACGGTCGGTCAGCTGCTCGTGGATATAGGGCGGCAGCGGCATTTGCCCCAGCTTGTCCAGTGTTTGGTAAAAAGGCTCGGCGCAGTCGAACTGCACGAGGCGCGTGCCGCCGTCGGCGTGGGCGACAATGGTGGCAACAAGCGCGCCGTCGCCAAAGCTGACGCGCTTGCCGGGGTGCAGCTTTTTGCCCGGCTTGACCAGGCACTGCCACACAATGGCGTTGGCGTCGGGCTGCTCTTTTAATAGCAGCAGCTCGCAGGCGCCACCGCCGGGCAGACTGCCCAGCAGCCGCGCCGGCAGCACTTTGGAATTGTTGACGACCAGACAGTCGCCCGATCTCAGCAGCGACGGCAGATCGCTGAAGACGCGATGAGACACCGCGCCCGATGTGCGGTCGAGCGCCAGCAGGCGCGACGCGGCACGGTTGGACAGCGGTGTCTGAGCGATGAGTTCGGCGGGCAGGTCGTAGTGAAAATCGGATGTTTTATTTGCCACTTTCGACGGTAATCCCCTTGTAGTAAAATTTGAGTATCTGGTCGTATTTGAACCCGGCGTTGGCCATGTCGCGCGCGCCGTATTGGCTCATGCCGATGTTGTTGCCCCAGCCCTTGCCGTTGACCACGTAGTCGCCGCCGGTTTTGCCGACCTGCGTCAGACCGCCGCTTGTCAGCACGTACAGCCCGTTGGTGGTTTTCAGCGCTGTGACTTTTTTGTTTGAGCCGACGGCGTACAGGCCGGTCAGCGCCGTGCTGGTGGTGGTGTTGGTTTTGCCCTGCATGGTTAGCGTATTACTGCCCGACTTGGTCAGCCAGTAGCGGATGCTGTACGGCGTGACGCCGTCGGCTGAGCTGGACAAAATGGAACGTGCCTTGTCCTTGGTAAAGCTGTATTTGTTACCCTTGTTGTCCACGACAGTCAGCTTGTAGACGTTGCCGGCCGGCGTGCGCTCTTCGATGTACATATCGACGATGGGGTTGGACGTGACGCCCTTTTCCTTCATGATTTTACTCAGCAGCGTGTTGTTGTAGGTGTAGCTCCACACGCCGCGGTAGGCGTTTTCCGACTTTTCGTACGGGTCGGTGACCGGTTGCAGGTAGGGATAGGTGCCGCCCCACATCAATTCGGCGCTCTCGGTTTGGCCGCCGTCGGACGAGTGGTATACAGTCATGGCCGGTGTGCCGTTGTAGTAGGCGTAGACGCCGAGTGTCTTGTCGACGGCGCTGTTGGAGTTGGCGGAAGCGCTGTTGGCGCCGCAGTACATCTGGCAGTGGGTGTTGTTGCACATATCAAAATTGTTGCCGTTGTCGGTTTTTTTATGCCAATCGTTGCGGAAGTAAGAAAAGCTGCGCGCGGCGATGGCCTGCGCCTTGAGCGCCTCGATGTTCCACGCGGCGTTCATTTCGTAGGGCAGCACGCCCTTGACATAGTCTTGCATCAGCACGAGGTTGACGACCATGATGTTGTTGCCGTCCTTGCGGTTGTACTCAAAGCCGCCGTAGTATTTATAGCCCTTGAACCAGGTCAGGGCGTTGGTGCCGATGGGCTGGATGCCCAGCGGGTTGGTGCTGTCGTCGTACTGCGCGAGAATCGCGCCGGTGCTGAAGTTGCCGATGGTGATGCACTTGTTGGACGGCGCGACAACCTTGGCGGTGCTGATTTTCAGCGCCGGAATAGCGGCGGCGGCGGCGGCGTTGTCTATGTAGCTGCCGACGCGGATGGTGATTTTTCCTGCCGAAATGGCGGGATAGGCCTTGTGGCCGGCTTTCTTCAGCGCGGTC
The DNA here is from genome assembly GCA_031549605.1 of Oscillospiraceae bacterium. Classification (GTDB taxonomy): domain Bacteria; phylum Bacillota; class Clostridia; order Oscillospirales; family UBA929; genus WRAI01. The sequence goes on from JAVBPM010000042.1 coordinate 2,535, forward strand.
AGGCGCGTGGTCATGGCGGCCTCGTTGGCGAAGGTCTCGCCGATGTCTACAGAATAAGCGCCGATTGTTGTGCCGCTGCCGCTCTCGGCAAAGCCGCTACCGGTGTACACCATCTTGACGTTTTTGAACATCGACAGCTTGGTGTCGGTCAGCTTGAAGTAGCCGGTGAAGGTGCGGCCGTTTTTGTATGTACCCACGGTGTAGCCGCTGCCGACCTCGTTTTCCAGACGCGCCTCGGGCAGCGAATTGCTGTTGAAGTAAAGTCCGATGCGGCGCATGGGGTTTTGCTCGGGTGCGGCCGACGCGCTGAGCGGCAGATAGGCGGCCAAAAGCGCCAGCACCAACAACAAAGGCAGCGTTCGTTTCAGTTTTTGCATAGTAGCCTCCAAAATAACAGTTGACAGCCGGCCGTTGCGGCGGTTATAATTGACGTACATAAGATAGAGGCGCAAGCAGAATGAGTAGCACGGTGAGGGCGTTCCCCCGACGAACCGATGCCAAAGGGCTGTTTGCCGAAGGATGCCGGGAGGACGTGCCGGCCTGCCTGGACGGCTGCTGAACAAGCTTCCGTCTGTCGTGCGTGAGCACGGAGAGCTGTCTGCAACTGAATTCTGTCGCCTTCAATCGACAGTATACACCATTTGCAGCCAGTTTTCAACTGGCATTTTTATTTATGTAAACAAAAATGTCGACGCGCCGCTCGGCGGCGACTACCAAGGATAGGATGGATATCATGAGTGTCAAGCGACTGATGCCTGTAGTGCTTGTGGCCCTGTTGGTTGGCTGCGGTGCTAAGCCGTCGCCCAGCCCGACGGGCTTGCCCTCTCCGACGGCCGAGCTTTCGCCCACGGCGGCCGTTTCGGCCACGCCGACGGCCTCGCCTACCGCCACCTTTACGTCCGCGCCCACCCCGACGCCGACACCCGCGCCGGTCGAGGGTCAGTTTAACGACATTGCCGTACTGGTGCCGGGTGGCGCCAAGGTCGAGGATGATGACGGCACGCGGATGATTACCGCCTTTGACGGCGACCTGCCCAAGACGATTTACACGCTCAAGGTGCTGGACGTGGACGCCGGCGACGAGGACGCGGTACATACCGCGGCGGCCGAGGGCATTAGTTCCGAGCAGGAGCCGCTGCTGGTTGAGCTGAACGGCGCGAAGGCTTGGCATGTGCGCGGCACGCTGGAAAATACCTACACCGAGCGACTGACCTTTGCGCACAAGAATAAGGTGTACAGTCTCACTGCACAGGCGGTTGGGCGCAGCGAGCCGCTTGACGAGGACCGGCTGCCCATTCTTGAGTTCTTCAATTCATTGAAATTGCTATAGCATTACGGAGGGTTTGCACATGATTTCTTACAACGTAGGCATTGTCGGCGCGACCGGCATGGTGGGTCAGCGGTTTGCCACGCTGCTGGAGCATCACCCCTGGTTTACCGTCAAGGCGCTGGCGGCCAGCAGCCGCAGCGCGGGCAAAACGTACCGCGAGGCAGTGGGCAGCCGCTGGGCGATGGCGACGGCCATGCCGTTTGCCATGGGCGAGATGGTGGTCTTAGACGCCGACGCTGATTTTGACGCCATTTGTGATGCCGTTGACTTCATCTTCTGCGCCGTTGACCTTGACAAGCAGGCGACCAAGGAGCTGGAGGAGCGCTACGCCAAGGCGGGTGTCGGTGTCATTTCCAACAACAGCGCGCACCGCTGGACGCCCGATGTGCCCATGATTTTGCCCGAGGTCAACCCCGACCACGCCAAGGTCATTGCCGCGCAACGCAAACGGCTGGGCACCGAGACCGGCTTGATTGCCGTGAAGTCCAATTGCAGCATTCAGAGCTATGTGCCGCTGCTGGCGCCGCTGATGGAGTATGAGCCGGTGGCCGTTAGCGTCTGCACCTATCAGGCCATTTCGGGCGCTGGCAAGACCTTTGCCACATGGCCGGAGATGGTCGACAACGTCATCCCCTACATCGGCGGCGAGGATGAAAAAAGCGAGCGCGAGCCGCTTAAGGTGCTGGGCACGTTGGGCGACGGCGAGATTGTCAACGCCGAAGCGCCGCTGATTACCGCGCAGTGCATTCGCGTGCCGGTCAGTGACGGGCACATGGCCGCCGTCAGCGTTAAGTTTCGCACCACACCGAGCAAGGAGGACATACTGGCCCGCTGGGCCGCGTATAAGGGCATTCCGCAGGTGCTGGGCCTGCCCAGCGCACCGCGCAAGTTTATTCACTACTACGAGGAGGACAACCGACCGCAGACGCACGACGAGCGCGAGCTGGAAAACGGCATGGCCATCAGCGCCGGACGTTTGCGCGATTGCGCGGTGTTTGACTATAAGTTTATCGGCCTGTCGCACAACACGCTGCGCGGCGCCGCCGGAGGTGCGGTGCTGATGGCAGAGCTGTTGGCCGAGCAGGGTTATTTGGTGCAACGTAAGGAGGGTTAATTGCCATGAAAACACCATTGTTTACCGGGTCGGGCGTGGCCATTGTCACGCCGTTTAACGGCGATTTTGTCAACTTTGAAAAGCTGGGGCAGCTGATTGACGCGCAGATTGACAACGGCACCAACGCCATTATCATCTGCGGCACGACCGGCGAGGCGTCGACGCAGAGCATTCCCGAGCATTTGGCCTCGGTGGAGTACGCCATTAAGCGTACGGCGGGGCGTGTGCCGGTCATTGCCGGTACCGGCAGTAACGACACCGCGCACGCGTTGCTGATGAGCCAGTCGGCCGAGAAGTCGGGCGCAGACGGGCTGCTGATGGTCACCCCCTACTACAACAAAACGTCGCAGCAGGGCTTGATCAATCACTTTAGCTACATCGCCGACCGCGTGAATATTCCCATTATTCTCTACAATGTGCCGTCGCGCACCGGCATGAGCTTTGCGCCGGCCACCTACAAGGCGTTGAGCCAGCACCCCAACATCAACGGCACCAAGGAGGCCAGCGGCGACTTTACGCTGATTGCGCGCACGCGCGCGCTGTGCGGCGACGACCTGTACATCTGGTCGGGCAACGATGACCAGACCATTCCCGTGCTGTCGCTGGGCGGTCAGGGCGTCATTAGTGTGGCCGCCAACGTCGTGCCGCGCGTCATGAGCGACATCTGCCGCTTGTACCGCGAGGGCGACACCGCCAAGGCGCAGGCGCTGCAAATCAGCCACCAGAAGCTGATGGACGCCTTGTTTATCGACGTCAACCCCATTCCCGTGAAGATGGCGATGAATATGATGGGTCTGGATGTCGGGCAGCTGCGTATGCCGCTGTGCGACATGACCGAAGCCAACCAGCAGGCGCTGAAAGCCGTGCTGGCTGAGTACGGTCTGCTGGCGTAACGGCCATGAAGCAAAGGATACTGCTCAGCGGCTGCAACGGTCGCATGGGTCAGGCGGTGTCGGCGCTGGTCGAGGGCCGCGACGACGCTGTCATTGTGGCGGGCGTTGACACTAACGCCGTCAAGCGCAACGGCTACCCTGTCTACGCCGATTTGCAGGAGTTTGGCGGCAGCGCCGATGTGGTTATCGACTTTTCGCATCCGTCAGCCGCGCCGCGGCTGTTGGACTGCTGCGTTAAGCGCAAACTGCCGGTGGTGCTGGCCACGACCGGCTACGATGATTTGGTGCAGGCGGTGATTGCCGCCGCGTCACGGCAAATTCCGCTGTTTCAGTCGGCCAATATGTCGCTGGGCGTCAGCCTGCTGATGGATTTGGCGGCCAAGGCGGCGGCGGTGCTGGGCGAGTCGTTTGACGTTGAGATTGTCGAGCGCCACCACCGCAACAAGCTGGACGCGCCGAGCGGCACGGCGGTGATGCTGTACAACCGCATTGCCGACGCCCTGCCCTACCAGCCGCACGTCGCGTCCGACCGCAACAGTCGGCGTGACAAGCGCGATGACCGCGAGGTGGGCATGCTGGCCGTGCGTGGCGGCTCGATTGTCGGCGACCACAGCGTGATTTTTGCCGGTCGTGACGAGGTCATTGAAATTAGCCACAGCGCCGCCAGCCGCGAGATTTTTGCCGTCGGCGCCGTGCGCGCCGCCAAGTTTTTGGCGGGTCAAGCGCCGGGACTGTATTCGATGCAGGATTTGGTGGCTTCGCTGTAAAAAAGACATACAAACAACCCGTCAAGCAAATGTGCCTGACGGGCTGTTTGTGTTGATACAGAAGGGTTAGGTGCCGTCCGGACGGGCGAAGCTGTCGGTGCCCAGCAGCTCGGATTTGTAGTAGACGGCCAGCGAGCCGTGCTCCTGATAGATATAATAGACCATGCCGCCCAGCTTGGGGCTGCCCTCGCCGCTGCCCAGCTTGGACTCAAAGGGTGGCGGTGACGGCATGTATTCCTCGACGCACTGCTGCAGATAGGCGGCGAGCGGAGCGCCGAGCCCGACACCGCTGTTGTCGGGTGGGCCGAAGTTGCCGCCGATTAGGTACTTGACCTTGCCGGGGTTGGCGGGGTCGTTGTAGATGTGTACCGTGCCGCCGTTGGGGTTGGGCATCGACTTGAAGCCGTTCATGTTGAGCACGGTAAACAGTGCCTTTTGGTACTGGTTGGCCAGCAGCAGGTCTTTGGACTGCTTGGATTGCTCAATGTACTTGAGCATCGTCGGAACGGCGATAGCCGCTAAGATGGCGATGATAATGAGTACGACGATGACTTCTACCATGGTAAAACCGGCTCGGCGTTTCGTTGTTGTATTCATTGGACTCCCCTGTTTCCTGGCGTTAACGATGTTTTACGCGCGATATTATACCATAGGCTTGTCTATTTTTCAAGTTTTTATGACGGGTTGGCTTGGCGCGCCCACAGGTAGTGGAAGTTGCGCCAGCCGGTGCGTTGGAAGCCGCTGCGGACAAGGAGGTTTTGGCTGGGCTTGTTGCCGCGCTTGGTTTCGGCGGTGATGCGTGTGACACGGCTATCTTGCATCGCCGCTTGGCAGAGCGCGGTGACGGCCTCGGACATGTAGCCGTGGCCGGTGTGGTGCTTGCGCAGCGCGTAGCCGATTTCCACCTCGCCGTCGGTGTAGCCGCCTGAGAAATAGGCGGCGTACAGCCGCGCGTCAAATGGCGGGCCCTTGAAGCCGGCCTCGCCGATGAGCACGCCGTCGAGGCAGAGCTGCCACGCCGTGCAGAGCAGCCACTCGCCGGGGTGGGCAGTAAGCAGCTCGGCCTTGGCGGCGTAGATGGCGGCTTTGTTTTTGTAATAGCGCTGGTCGTCGGGCTCGGGCGTGCGGCAGCCGAGCAGCGACGCCAGTTGGTTGGGCTGCTTGGCGGCGGCGTGCAGATCGTCGGCGGTGGGCGCGATGAGCGTCAGACGCGGCGTGGTGATGGCGTGGCGTTGCCGGCTCATGGCGTTATCTTCATATAGACCAGTGCGTTGATGCCGCTGTGCTTGGTGTGCTTTTGCGGCAGGCGCGTAAACTCGACAAAGCCGAGCTTGGTGTAGAGCTTGACGGCGCTTTGGTTGGTGTCGGCGACCTCGAGTATGTAGTCGCGGTATGCGCCGGTGGTCGTCAGGTGTTGGATTAGCGCCGTGGCTGCGCCTTGGCCGCGGTAGTCGGGTGCGGTGGCGACAAACTCAATCGAGCCGGTGTGGGGTTCTACATCGAAGGGATAGGCGTGGTTTTGCAGCTCCTTTTTGAGCATGAGCAGCGCCAGCGTGCCGCGAAACCAGCCGAGGTGGCGGCGCAGCGGCGCGCCTTGCAGTTGGACGCAGGACGTCTTGCCGTCGGTCAGCGCCGTGATGGCGGCCGGCTTGCCGTCGGACAGCGCGACGTAGAAGTGCGACAGGTCGAACATATGGGCAAAGGCGGCGGCCAGCTTGGTGTTGTCCTTGGAGAAATAGTGCAGCCACTGTCCAAAGCCGTCGACGAAAATGCGGCTGATGTCAGCGCGCATATCGGCGGCACATTGGTCGGCGCGGTTGATGTCAAACATCGGTGACCCACCCCCTGTTTAGATGACCGTTTGGTCTAAAATGCCCTGCAGCTTGGCGATGCAGACGCCGTAGTTGGTGACGGGTACGCCTTGCGCTGCCAATGTTTGCAGGCGCGACAGCATGTGCTTGCGGTTGAACATACAGCCGCCGCACTGCACGACCAGCTGGTAGACACTGAGGTCGGCGGGAAAGTCGCTGCCGGTGGCAAAGTCGAAGCGCAGTGCGCCGCCGACCGCCTTATTCAGCAGCGCCGGTATTTTTTGTCGCCCGATGTCGCCGTCCTGCGGGTTGTGGCTGCACGCCTCGGCGATCAGCACGCGGTCGTTGGGCTTAAGGCTGTCGATGGCCTGTGCGCCCGCCTTAAACAGCTCGATGTCGCCCTTGACGCGCGCTTGCAGCATGGAAAACGAGGTCAGCCGCACCGACGGCGGCAGCGCGTCTTTGACGGCGCGAAACACCTGCGAGTCGGTGATGACCAGTGACGGCGGTTGCAATAGCGACGCTAAGGCGGACGGCAAGGCTTCCAGTGTGGTGCAGAGCGCGATGCAGCCGTTGTCGAGCAGGTCGCGCAGCGTTTGCTGCTGCGGCAAAATGAGCCGACCCTTGGGCGCTTGCTTGTCCTGCGGCATAACCAGCAGCACAAGGTCGCCGGGCTGGGTTAAATGCGCGGTCAGCGACGGCTCGGCGCTTTGTGGCAGTGCGGCGGCGATGGCGGCGCGTAGCGCGTCCATCCCCTCGCCCGTCCGGGCGTTGACGCATACGGCGCCGTCGGTGTGCGTCGGCTTGCCGTCGGTGTTTATCACGAACAGATGCGGCGTTTTAAGGGTTTGCAGCTCGGGCGGCGGCGTTTGACCCTCGCGCGTGACGACTAACACCAAATCGGCTTTGGTCAGCGCTTGGCGCGTTTTGGCCACGCGCGCTTCGCCCAGCGCGCCGCTGTCGTCGAGACCGCCGGTGTCCAAAAGCAGGACGGGGCCGACGGGGTGCAGCTCCATGGCTTTTGCCACCACGTCGGTTGTGGTGCCTGCCACGGGCGAGACCAGCGCTGCATCTTGGCCGAGCAGCGCGTTGAATAGTGTGGATTTTCCTGCGTTGCGGTCACCGGCCAGCGCGATGTGCAGGCGATTGGACTGCGGCGTGTCGTTCATGGTTGCCTCCTGTGGGTGAATTCTATGTAGAGTGTAGCACAAAGCGGCGCGTCGCGCAATTTTTGTGCATAATAAAACTGAGGTTTCAGGTAAACCTCAGTTCGTCCCACTGCGACAGCCAGCTCTTGTCGTTGGCGACGGTCGCTACGATTTCAGCGCCGTTGGCGAAGTCGTCGAAGGTGCCCATGTTGATTTCGTCGACGACCATGCCCAACAGGTTTTCGTAATAGGTCTGCGGCGACACGCCGGACGTCGTCTGGTGGAAGTGCTGTTGCGACTGGTCGGAGCAGAGCTGGGCGTACTCCTGCTTGACCTGCTCGATAAGCTTGTTGCGGTTCATGTTTTTTCACCTCGGTCGTAGTGTGGGCGTGTTGACTGCGTTTTATGAGTGCTTTGGCGAAAAAACAAGAAATTTGTCGATTGCGCTTGCCAAATTCGAACAAATGATGTATTCTATGCTTGTTGAACTGTACGCTTACGGTGAGGAGGTGGCGATGTGACACGTCAGGAGATTGGCAAACGGCTGAAAAAGCATCGGCGCAGCTGTCATATGACACAGCGCGAGGTGGCTGATTTAATTGGCCGCAATCAGCAGAATATCGCTCACTGGGAGGCCGGTGTCGCGCAGCCGGACGCCGCGACGCTGTATACGCTGGCGCGGCTGTACGGCGTGACGGTTGACCGGCTGATTAACGACGAAGTGACGCTTGACGAAACGCCCAAGGACAATGGCAAGGTGCTTTCCTTGTCAGCGGCCGCCAACACACAGGCGGCGCAGCGTGTCAACGCGCTGTCACGGGTTTTTTTGACGCTGGACGAGCATGGCCGCAAGCTGGTGGAGCAGATTGCCGAGAATGAACAGCGGCGCTGTCTGGCGCAGCCACCCGCCGAGTCGGACGCGGTGCTGCTGCGTGTGTACGACACGCCGGCCAGCGCCGGTACCGGCAGCTATCTCGACGGCGACGGCTGCTCGCTGCGCGAGCTGAACGATGTGCCCGACGGCACTGATTTCGGCGTTTTTATTCAAGGCGACAGCATGGAGCCGCGGCTGCACGACGGCGACATTGCCTTTGTCAAGGCGGCCGAGGTGCTGGACAGCGGCGACATTGGGCTGTTTGTGCTCAACAATGAGGCGTTTTGCAAGCGGCTGCGTGTCGACGACGGCCACAAGCGCGTGTATTTGGATTCGCTGAACCCCAACTATCTGCCCATCTGCGTTTCGGCCGAGGACGCGCTGCGCACGGTGGGGAAAATTTTAGGAGGCGTTTCGTTTGAGACTGGTTGTTAAGGTGGGCACATCGACTGTGACGCATGAGTCGGGCGCGCCCAATTTACGTTTGCTTGACCAACTGGCGCGCGCGCTGAGCGACATGGCGGCGCTGGGCCACGAGGTGGTGTTGGTGACCAGCGGCGCGATTGGCGTCGGTGTGTCCAAGATGAATTTGCCCGAGCGTCCGACGGCGTTGCAGCACAAGCAGGCCGTCGCGGCGGTGGGTCAGTGCGCACTGATGCACGTGTACGACAGCGTGTTTAGCGACTACAACCGCACGGTGGCGCAGATTTTGCTGTCGCGCGCCGACATGGAGCATCCGGCGGCGCGGCGCAATTTGCTCAACACCTTTACCACGCTGTTTGCGCTGCACACCATAACGATTGTCAATGAAAACGACAGCGTCAGCGCCGAGGAGATTGAGAGCGACGGCCGCATTTTTGGCGACAACGACCGCCTGTCGGCCGAGGTCGCGGCGCTGATTGGCGCCGACTTGCTGGTGCTGTTGAGCGATATTGACGCCGTGTACGACGCCGACCCGCGCAGCAACCCCGACGCGCGCCCCATTGCGCTGGTGCACGAGGTTGACGACGCGCTGCGCGCTATGGCCGCGGGGCCGGGCAGCGCGCGCGGCACGGGTGGCATGATGACCAAGCTGCAGGCGGCCGAGGTGGCGCTGGCGCACGGCTTTGACATGGTGGTTTCCCACGGTCGCGAGCCGCGCGTGCTGTACGACATTGTGGCGGGAAAGCCCGTTGGCACAAGGTTTACCGCTCGTGGTTGAGTTGCTTTTATCCGACCCGCTGCGCTACGCCGATTTGCTGCTGTGTTTGCAACGCGGCAGCGCTGAGGTGTTGGTCGACGACGCCGACGGCGTGCTGATTTACGAGCGCATCGGACAGGCGTATATGCTCGCCTGCCGCGACGGTGCGGCGGGACGGCGGCTGGTTGACGCGCTGCCCGACGGTGCCGAGTTGCTGACGCTGCACGATGTCGACGTGGCGCGCTACGCCGCGGCTAAGCTGGGCTTGGGCGTTGGTGGCGTTTGCCACCAGTTTGTCTATCATAGCGCCGAGCCGCTGCCGGAGGCTGAGGGTCTGGACATTCGGCGGCTGGACGAGTCGTTTGTCGAGGTTGTGTCGGCGCACTACAAGCTTATCCCCGACCCTGTCTACATTCGCGCGGTCTTGTCCGACGGACTGCTGTGGGGTTGTTTTGTCGACGGCCAGCTGGTCGGATTCGCCGGCTATCATCACGAGGGCAGCATGGGGCTGCTGCAGATCTTCGAGCAACATCGCGGCAAGGGCTATGCCGCGGCGTTACAGTCGTGTTTAATAAAACCCCCTTTGGCCGAGGGGCGGGGGGCCGACGGGCCCG
>JAVBPM010000081.1:0-7973 GCA_031549605.1 Oscillospiraceae bacterium
CTGTCCGCCTGCTCGGATACACCCGCCGCCACCACCGCCGCGTCGAGCGGCAGCGCCGGCTACCCCGTCACCATCGAAAACTTCACCGCGCCCGAGGGTGCCACCGCGTGGAGCGCCAAGTCGGCCACCTACAACAAAGCGCCCGAGCGCATCGTCTGCACCACGCGCACCTGTGCCGAGCTGCTGCTGCACCTGGGACTGGGCGATAAAATCGTCGGCGTCGGCGGCGTGTTCGGCGCACCCGACAAGGAAGTCGAGGCCGCGTTTGACAAGCTGAACATCCTCGGCAAGGAGTACATCGGCAAGGAGGTGGCGCTCAGCGTCAACCCCGACTTCGTCTACAGTCGCGGCGGTCTGTTTGACAACGCCGACTGGGGCGTCGGCACCGTCGACACGCTCAACGACATGGGCGTGGCGACCTACGTCATGCCGTCGTCGCTGCCCACCGGCGACTACAACAGCATCTATACCGAAATCGAGCAGCTGGGCCAAATCTTCGGCGTGCAGGAGCAGGCACAAGCCTTTGCTGCGCAAATCAAAGCGCGACAGGACGCGCTGGCCGAGCGGCTGAAAAGCATCACCACGCCGCGCACCTTTGCCTACATCCACGTCGCCGACCCCGAGAGCCTCAGCATCTACTCGGCCTACGACCAAAACTTCTTCAACCGCACCTTTGATATGGTCAAGATGAAAAACGTCTTTGAGCAAATCAACGGCGAGGTCAGCGTCGAAACGCTGATACAAACCGACCCCGACAGCATCGTCGTGCCCGTCTGGGACAGCTACGGCGAAGGCGCCACCCAGCCCGACCCGCAGGTCATCATCGACCAGGTGCTCAACAACCCCAAGCTGTCCAGCCTCAAAGCGGTGAAAAACAAGAGCGTCTACGCCGTCGACTACAACCACCTGTTCGGCTACGGCTACCAGACGCTCGACGGCGTCGAACTGCTGGCCGCGCAGGTCTATCCCGAGCTGTTCGCCGCCAACTAAACCAAGCAGAAAGGCCGCGCCCAGTTAAGGCGCGGCCTTTCTGCTTGTATACCGCGCGTCATCGTGCTATACTGAACGTAGCAACCAAAAATCTATATCCGCGAGGAGTGCTGACCATGAAAACAAGACCCACAGCGCGCCTGCTGGCGCTCAGCCTGACGCTGCTGCTGACGCTGGCCTTGCTGCCCGTCGCGCACGCCGCCGCACCGGCCAAGCTGGTCTCAGCCGAGACCGACACCACGGGTAAGCTCATCTATCTCACGTTTGACCAGCCCATGGACGACGCGTCACTCGCGGCACCCGGCGCCACATCGTTCTATATGCTGCTCGACAACTTCACCAACAGGAACGAGAATGCCGTCAGCCTGCGCCGCAGCACTACGAACAACAAGGTCATCGTGCTGCAGCTCAAAACCCCCGTCACGCCCATCGACACCGGACTCAAGCTCGACCTCTACCGCATCGACGCCAACGACGAGTTCCACGACTACCTGCTGGACGCCAATCAAAACGGCGTTGTATTCAACGATGCGATTGCCGTCACCAACCGCACGACGGCGGCAGGCTTCGGCAACTATAAGGTAACCGTAAACGGCCATCCCATCACCGGCACAGCCAGCGGCGACACCATCACTGTCACCATCGACAGCGGCGTCAGCACGTTTGTGACGCCGGTCGACGCCCGGTATTATCCCGTCGACTTAGACACCACTTTCGCCTACATCAAAATCCTCGACCCGACCATCACAGCGCTCGATCTGCGTATGGCCAGTAAGGCTATGTACAAAGACGTCAGCCAGCTGCTCATCTGCACCAGCCGCACCACCATGGGCTACCTCAGCCTTGACGGCGACTTTTTCAAAAAGCCGTTCCCGCTACGCGCCAAACTGAGAAGCAAGGCGGGCGAGGCCATCTACGCGCTCTACGACAAAAACGGCGCAGCCACCTACAACGCCACGCTCGGCATCTACAACCCCACCAAAAGCAAGGCCTACCACGCCGCCTACATCGACGGCAAAACGGCAATCAGCGTGCCGCGCAGCGGCTGCGTCACCTCCAACGAGTTCTACTCGGGCGCCGACATCTTCACGCTGGCGGTCGTCAACAAAAACGGCACCTATCGCACGCAAATTAAGCAACCGGCGACGCTGACCGACGTGCCCAGCTGGGCCAAAACTGCCGTCAACTACCTCAACGTGCGCGGCGTGGTCAACGGCACCGGCAACAACAAATTCTCGCCCGACCTCAACGTCAAGCGCTGCGACTTCATCTTCATGCTGATGAAAGCGCTACAGCCCGACATCAGCACCTCAGGCACCAAGCAGTTTAGTGACGTCAGCAGCAGCCAATACTACGCCACGGCAGTGCTGCAAGCGCGCAAGCTGGGCATTGTCGGCGGCTCGGGCGACAACAAGTTCAACCCCAACGCCAGCATCACACGCCAAGACATCGCAGCCATGCTGGCGCGCGCCATGAAAACCGCCAATCTGCGCAACGGTAATTACACCGGCAAAGAGCTCAGCGACTTTGCCGACAGCAACAAGGTGGCCGCCTACGCCGTTGAACCCATGGAGCTGATGCTCGAGTGCGGCATCATCGGCGGCAGCAAGGGCCTGCTCAACCCCACAGCACCCGCCACGCGCGCCGAAGCCGCCCTCATGATCTACCGTCTGCTTTACGGCGACCTAACCGCCCGAGCCTCACCCTACAACGGCAAATAAACAACATGCCCCACACGCCGGTCACCCGACCGGCGTGTTTTTTTACCCCCACCACTTGCCAGCCCAGCGCAACAATGATACAATGCACAGATAGCGAACCAATTACAGACAGGGGAGGCGACGCCATGGAGCTGTGCAATAAAAAACACCGGCCCTGCTGCGCCTACTGCGTGCACGGCAGCCGCTTCAGCGACACGCAGATGCTCTGCCCGCACAAGGGCATGGTCGACGACATCTTCAAATGCCGCAAATTCGCCTACGACCCGCTCAAGCGTGTGCCACCGCGCCCCGTAACGCTCAAGAAAGACTACACCGCCGACGACTTCAAAATTTAACACTTAACATTCAACATTCGGAGGACGCCCATGCCCATTAAAATTGACGATACCTTACCCGCCAAGAGCATACTCGAGCAGGAGAACATCTTTGTCATGGCCGCCGGACGCGCCACGCATCAGGACATCCGACCGCTGAAAATCGTCATTCTCAACCTCATGCCCACCAAGGTGGCCACCGAGACGCAGCTGCTGCGCTGCTTGTCCAACACGCCGCTGCAAATCGAGCCACAGCTTTTAAAAACCAGCAGCTACAACCCCAAAAACACGTCAACCGAGCATCTAGAGAGCTTTTACAAAACCTTTGACCAAATCAAGGACCAGCGCTTCGACGGCGCCATCATCACAGGCGCGCCGGTCGAGCAGCTGCCCTTCCGCGACGTCGAGTACTGGGACGAGCTGTGCCGCATCCTCGACTGGGCGGAGGAAAACGTCTACAGCAGCTTCTTCATCTGCTGGGGCGCACAGGCGGCGCTCTACCACTACTACGGCATCGACAAGCACCCGCTAAGCCAAAAGCTGTCGGGCATCTACCCGCACAGCCTCGCGCAGCCCAACGTACCGCTGTTCCGCGGCTTTGACGACCGCTTCCACGCGCCGCACAGCCGCCACACCACCGTCCACATCGCCGACGTCGCAGCCCGCCCCGAGCTGATGGTGCTGGCCGAAAGCGAGCAGGCGGGTCTCTACATCGCCGCCCGCCGCGACGGCCGCCAAATCTTTGTCACCGGCCACCCCGAGTACGACGCGCTGACCCTCGACGGCGAGTACAAACGCGACCAAAGCAGGGGACTGGCCATCGCGCCGCCCTACAACTATTACCCAAACAACGACCCCACCCAGCCGCCCAACGTCACCTGGCGCAGCCACGCCAACCTGCTGTACACCAACTGGCTCAACTACTACGTCTACCAAAACACCCCCTACAACCTGCAAGCCAACTTCTAATTCAACATTCACCATTCAACATTTAACACTAGGAGGTGCCCCATGCCCTACAACAACAACCCCATCGACCTCGACGCACAAAAGCTGCGCGAGCAGTGGAACAAGTACAAGCGCAAGGGCGGCGTCATTGCCGTAGTGCTGCTAATCGTCATCGCCGTCGCCGTGCTGCTGGGCGGCAGCCTGTACACGCTCAACTCGGGCGAGCAGGCCGTCATCACGCGGTTCGGCAAATACGACCGCACCGAGACGCAGGCGGGTCTGAAATTCAAGCTGCCCTTTGTCGAGGAGAAGAACATCGTCAACGTCGAGGTCATCCGCCGCATGGAGTTTGGCTTCCGCAGCGAACCGAGCGGCGAATACAGCGCCACCGCCACGGAGGGCACCGAAAAGCTGCAGGACGAGACGACCATGATCACCAGCGACCAGGCGCTCATCAGCGCCGACTGGGTCATTCTCTACATTGTCAAGGACAGCTATAAGTTCACCTTCCGCAGCGCCGACTTCGAGCAAATGCTGCGCGGCATCACCGAGTCGTCCTACCGCCGCGTCATCGCCAGCACAGCCTTAGACGACATTCTAACCGAGCGCAAGGACGAAATCCAGCGCAGCGTCATGCAGGATTTGCAGGCTATCTGCGACGACTACGACATCGGCATCACCATCAAAGCGGTGCAGCTGCAAGACGCCATGCCACCCGCCGACGTCAGCGCGGCGTTCATCGACGTGTCGTCGGCCAAGGAGGAAAAAACGGCCGAAATCAACAAAGCCAATCGCTACCGCAACGAGGCGCTGCCCAACGCGCGCGGCGAGGCGCAAAAACAGCTCAACGATGCCGAGGCGTACAAGCAAAAGCGCATCAACGAGGCCACCGGTATCACCACGCGCTACCAGTCGATTGAGGCGGAGTACCTCAAGTCGATGCAGGTCACCAAAACGCGCCTGTACCTCGAAATGATGCGCGACGTGCTGCCCAAGGTCGAAAAAATCTACTTCACCGACGCGGCGGGCAACACGCTCAACTTCCTGCCGCTCAACGGCACAACACCAACCACACCGGCGCCCACCCCGACGCCCGAGCCAACACCCGCGCCGACAGGAGGAGTGACGCCATGACCAAGCTGATGAAAATTATTTTCGGCGTGATTATCGCCGGCGCCGTGCTGTACGGACTGGGCAGCCAGTCCATCTACACACTGGGCGACAACGAGTGCGCCCGTATCGTGCGCAATGGACGCACCAGCATCGTGCTACTCGGCGACAATCAAGCCGCCGACGTCGGGCTGAACGAGGAGGACCTCGCGCGGCTGCTCAAGGTCGACCGCGTCATCTACGGCAGCGGCCTGCACCTCACCATGCCGTTTGTCGACACACTATACATCACCGGTCTGCCCGACCTGTCACCGGAGGGTTAAGTTATGACAAAAAAACAAATTAAATGGACGATTATCGGCGTCGTCGCGCTGCTGGCCGTCATCACACTCAACGAGAGCTGGTTCGTGCTGCGCGAGGACGAGGTCGCCATACGCCAGCGCTTCGGCCGTGTCGACGGCATCTACGTCAAGGACGGCGGCGACACACTGCGCAGCCAGCTGGCCGAGGACGGCGTCGACAACGAGGTTGACGTCACAGTCGGCGCCGGCCTGCACTTCAAGCTGCCGTTTGTCGACCGCGTCAGCAAATACAGCGCGCGGCTGCAAACCTACGCACCGCCACCCCGCGAGGTCATCGCCAGCGACAAAAAGAAGCTCTACTTCGACAACGTCGCCCAGTGGCGCATCGACAACCCGTACCGCTTCTATATGGCCGTGCGCGACACCGTCACCGCCGGTGACCGCATCGACGGCATTTTATACTCTATCATGAACGAAAAAGTGGGTAAAATCACCTCAACCGACCTGATTACCAACAAAGAGAGCAACATCAAGATGCTGCAAGAGCTGGCCACCGAGGCCAACGAGCGCACCTACGAGCTGGGCGTCACCATCGTCGACATCCGCATCAAACGCACCGACCTGCCGCAGGAAAACTACAACAGCATCTACGAGCGGATGCGCACCGAGCGCGAGTCCATCGCCGCGCAGTACCGCAGCGAGGGCAAAGAAGAGGCCATGAAAATCCGCAGCCAAACCGACAAAGAAGCCGTCACCATCACCAGCGAAGCCTTCGCCAAGGCCGAAAAGCTGAAGGGTGAGGGCGACAGCGCCGCGGCCGCCATCTACGCCGCCGCCTACGGCAAAACGCCCGAGTTTTTCGAGTTCTACAACACGCTTGAAACCTACCGCACCACCATCGGCAACCAGTCGACGCTGGTCATCCCCAGCAACAGCCATTTCGCCAAGCTGCTGCTCGGCACCGATGAATAAACTGCACCGCAGCCCAAGCACACCGTGCCTTGGGCTGCAACCATAACCAGGAAAGGCTGATTGCATGAAACGCGTCCTCCTTGTCACTCTCTGCGCCGCGCTGCTACTGACGCTGGCCGCGTGCGACAACAACACTGTCACAACCTTGCCGATTATAACCCTGCCGCGCACCGAGACGCAGACACCCACAGCGCAGCCGGACGAAACCGATCCGGCCACGCAAACCGACCCGGCCACCCAAACTGACGCACCGCTGACCGAAGAGCAGGCCACAACCACAGTCACTCAGTTCTTTGGCGGCAACTGCACAGTCACCCGCAACAAACGAATGGACAAATTCGATGGCAACGCCTGGTCTTACGCCTACGACGTCGACTACTCGGCCAATCGACCCGAGCTGGACCCCGGCACCATCGTCCGGGCGCTAGTCGACGGCGCGACCGGACAGATTGCCCTTGAAGAAGACTCCTTTTACACCAGCTTCCCGTACCATAACTTGCCTATGCCCATGCGTGACGGCCGGTTGGTGATGTACGACCGTTTTGCACTTGAATTCCGCGACGCCGACCTTGTCACCATTTACGGCTACGACGACGCCGGTTTTGCAAACGAGTATCGCGCTTCCATTGAGGCAATCGGCTACACCAGCGCCGGGACGACAACGTCGGGTGCGACGATTTGGAGCTATACCCACCATGACCTTAACGCCACACTCTTTGTCGAACTGGGCACCGACGAAGCCGGCTCAACGATTGCGTTCTACGTCAAGCGATAGAGCGCGGCATCCACCCAAAACAGCGTTGAACTCCGCGCCGACATCGTGTATAATAGCCTCATGCAACAGAGGAGGGGACTACCATGACCAACAACACCGCCATCGCCATTGAGCGCCTGCTGTCCTACGGCCTGTACCGCAAGCTGATCACCGAGCTGGACGTCGACGTCGTCCGCAACGGACTGCTCGACCTGCTCGGTCTGGCCGAACCGGCCGCCACGCCGCTGGTGTGCGACGAGGACGCGCCCATTTCGCAGCTACTCGCGCCGCTGCTCGACCACGCCGCCAAGCAAGGCGCCATTTCGCCCGACACACTTGACAACCGCGACCTGTACGCCACGCGCATCATGGGGCTGTTCACCGCGCGCGCCGGCGAGGTGCAGGCCAAATTCGACGCCGACTACGCCGTCAGCCCGCAAACAGCCACCGACAATTATTACCTCTGGAGTCAGGACACCAACTACATCCAAACCGAGCGCATCGCCAAAAACCATTGCTGGCTGGCCCATACCGAGTTTGGCGGCATTGAAATGACCGTCAACCTCACCAAGCCGGAGAAGTCGCCCGAGGAGGTGGCAGCCGCCGCCGCCGCACCGGCCAGCGACTACCCAAAGTGCCTGCTCTGCAAGGAAAACGCCGGCTTTGCAGGCAACGCCCGCCGTCAGGCGCGCCAAAACCTGCGCATCCTGCCGCTGTCGCTCAACGGCGAGTCCTTCTTCTTCCAATATTCGCCCTACAGCTACTACGACGAGCACTGCATCGTTTTAAGCGAGCAGCACACGCCCATGCACGTCTGCGACAAGACCTTCAAGCGGCTGCTCGACTTTGTGACGCAGTTTCC
>JAVBPM010000079.1:0-4132 GCA_031549605.1 Oscillospiraceae bacterium
CGGCGCAGGACGCGGTCGCTCTTGCGGCTCAAACTCGGGGAACAGCATGGCCACACAGCAGGCAAAGCCGGAACTGGCCAGCATAAGCGCCAACACGGCCAACGCCTTGTCGACCGACTCAAAGCTCAACCCAATGCCCAGCAGCGGCACAATGAAATTCATGGCCAGCATAACACCCTTTGCGGCAAAGTACATCACCGCGACATACCCCGCGGCCGCCAGCGCCAGCGCCGCCAGCCATACATTGAGGTACATTTTGACCAACGTGCCCAGCAATAGCAGCAACGGAATCATCACGCTCAGCAGCACCATGGCAACGCGGCCTTTGCGCTTGGGCGCCACCCCGACAAACACGGCGGGCAGCAACCCCACCAACCCGGCCAACCCCAAGGTGGCATCGACAAACATGGCCATAGCCAGCGAGGGCAACGCCGCAATCAAAAGCAGCAGCGCCGAACGCCGATCCCAGGTCAAATTGTTCCTCATAAAAACGCCAAGCCGTTCCATACCCATCCTCATTCCGTCCAAAACATTGAGACTGCCTCGCAACAGCACTCTCATTGCTCCATTTTATCACAATAGACCCATCGGCTCAAGTACGCACAACCGGCAATAGCGCTTCAAGGCACAATAATTGTTCAAATCTATGACCATTTGTTCTGTTTTCAGTGAAACATTGGTATTCCACCATTTCCCACATTGACATTGAGAGGAAAAACTGGCACAATGAATGCGTATATGTGTGTCATTGCGGCAGTTTTGTGCTAAATGCACAGATTATGGAGACAAACTTCGTCGAATGTCACAAGCGCCGCCACCAAACGCAAAAAATAGGGGGATTTGCATCATGTTACATCGGAAGACAGCGCGTTCCACACTCTCGCTTGTTTTAGCCATTGCCTTTATCCTCAGTCTACTGCCTGTCATGCAGACGCCTGCCACAGCGGCAGCCACCAAGCTGCCGACCACCGGTGTCACGGCAACCGACAGCGGCAACTACGGTGCCAGTTACAACGCCGACAAGTCCATCGACGGCAACATGTCAACCAAATGGGCCGGCACGCTCAACGGCACCAACCCCACATGGGTGAGCTACGCCTTTCCCAGCGCCGTCACCGTCAACCAAATCGTGCTGCGTGAAGATCCCGGCGGAGACGGCAACCGCATCAACGCCGTCGATGTCCAAACCTCAACCAACGGCACGACCTGGACCAGCTTTGCCACCTTCACCGGCCTGCGCGGCAACGGCAAGGCCGACGAGACGCTGACGCTGCCCGGCGAGCTCACCACCTCGTACATACGCCTCAGCCTTACCACCATCCATCAGTCGGGCTCCGGCGCGGGTGAACCCAACGTCATGGAGGTCGAGTTCTACTACGACGCCGACGCTTCTTATGTCATCGAAAACTTTGAAGCCGGTGCTACCTTGGATGGCACGGCGCTGGTCGCCGGCCAGACCCGCGCAATCACAACAGCCGCGCCGCTCGCGGGCACCAAGTCGCTCGAGCTGACCAACGCCGACCGCACCAAGGCACTTGACTTCAAAGTCACCAAGGCCATCGGCACCCGCCACGTCTATCTGCAGCTGAGCACCAACTCAGCCGGTACGGTGAAACTCACCAACACCGATGGCGCCGAGTTTGCCAAGCAGCCTATCACCGCTTACAACACGGCGACCAACGCCGTGCTAACCCTGCCCTACACCGCCGCCGGCTATGCCGTTCCGGCCAACTTCACCGGCTACCTCATGTTCCGCAACAGTGAGAACGTCAACCTCAGCGGCATCGTGATGACCATGGTGGCCAACACCTTTGCCGACGCGGCCGTCGTTAAGATTGACAGCATCACCAGCTACAGCCTGTCCGACGGTGCCGAGCTGAGCAAGCTGGTCGCCGCCGGCACCAACCTGACACTTAAATATACCGGTATCACGCACACCGGCGTCACGCTGAACTGGACCAATGTCCCGCTGGCGTCCGGCTACAACGTCTACAAGGGCACGCCGTCACCCGACGGCATCACCATCGCCAACATGACCAAAATCAACAGCCAACCGGTCACCGACCTGACCTACAACGTCACTGGCCTCACGCCCGGCAGCGAATACCGCTTTCTGGTCACGGCCAGCATCCTCGACGGTCAGACCATCGAAAGCAATCAGGTCAATGTGCCGACCGATAAGAACATTGACGGCGCGTTTGACAGCGCCTCGGGCAAAACACTGCTGATGCCCTACACTCCGCTGGCGCTTTCGATGGAATACAAGGGCCCGTCCCTGTCTGACACCACCTGGTTCAACTGGTGCGTGTCGCCCATCAAAGTCGGCGACAAGTACCACCTCTTCACCGCCCGCTGGCGCGACAACATGAACAACTGGGCCTCCAAGGGTCAGATTGTCCACTCCGTGTCCGACAGCCCCGAAGGACCCTTCACCTATGTCACCACCATTCTAAGCGACCCCTCCGTGCCCAACAGCGCGGCGGACGGCTTCCCTGCCGTCATTACCGACCTGCCCGGACACGCGCCGCACAATGCGCGTATCAAGGAAATCGACGGCAAATTCGCGCTGACCTTCATCCTTCAGACCGACGTCAACATCTACGGCGGCACCTCCGGCCAAAAAATCTGCCTGCTGATTGCCGACGACATCAATGGCCCGTGGCGCTGGGCAGGCGGCACCAAGGGCTTTGTCGTTGAGCCGTCTACGGTCGCCAGCCACTGGACCTACCAGTCCGTGCTTGGCACCGACAACCACGATATCATCAAGGTCGGCAACCAATACCGCATCTACTTCAAGGCCGGCAAAGGCCAAGACGCGCGTATGCGTTACGGCTACGCCTACTCCAGCAACCTCGAAGGCCCGTACACGCTGATGGACGCTCCGTCCATCAGCGAAAACAAGGGCTACATTGAAGACGCCACCGTCTTTGAGTGGAAAGATACAATCTACCTGCTCAGCACCGACAACTCGGGCGCCAACACCGGCGTGCTGGGCTATGGCATTCTGTGGGAGTCCAAGGACAACGGCGTTACCTTCCGGTATGCCGACGCCAAAATCGGTTTCGGACTCATTCGCGACTACATCAAGTGGCCCGTCTCCGGCGCGGTTGAGGTCTACAACGGCGACACCGCCAAGTTTGAGCGCCCCGCCGTGCTGATTGAAGACGGTGTGCCCACTTACTTCTACGGCACATTGGGCAAAAACCTCGACGGCTATGCCACGTCCATGAGCACCGTGCTTAAAATCAACCTCAGCGCCGACAACAGCATCAAGAGCATGGCCGGTACGCTCACCGGCTCGATAGCCACAACCGGTACCATAACGACCCCGACCGCCGCCAATGTCACCATCTTCCAGTCGAGCCTTACGGCCAGCAACATCGTCACGGCCGCGGAAAAACTGGTGATGTACAGCGACAGCGCCTTCACCACTGAAATCACTACCGTCAATTTGGTGAAAGACACGCCGCAGCATGTCTACCTAATGCTGATAGCCGAAACGGGCGCAAAGGCCTACTACGACATCAACCTTACCTACTCCGACAAAATCCCCACCACCGGCGTCACCACGGCCGACAGTGGCAACTACGGTAGCGGCTACGGCCCCGACCTGACCATTGACGGCAACTACACAACCAAGTGGGCCGCCAAGCGCACCGCCACGCCCTGCGATTTTTGGCTCAACTACACCTTCCCCAACGACACAATCATCGACCGCATTAAGGTAAATGAGCTCGCAGGCACTGACGGCAACCGCATTGCCTCCATCGCCGTGCAGACATCACTCGACGGCACCAATTGGGTGACCGCCCAGACCTATAGCGGTCTCCGCGACAACAGCCTCGACGCCGAAACGCTTACCCTATCCACGCCGGTCACCACCAAATACGTCCGGCTGTTACTCACCACCTACGTCCGCACCGAGGACGGCAACCAGCAGGCCGAGCCCAACGTCACCGAGGTTGAGTTCTTCCGCACAACCACAACGGCACCGGCCGTTTCCACAACACCGGCCACGGCGACCGCCACCGTTCGCAAAGCCACCGCCACCCAAAAGTCGATTGACTACGCCTTGACAACGGCACCCGTCGGCACCTACCACGTTTACGCGGCGGCCAGCGGCGGCGTCGTG
>JAVBPM010000034.1:0-56573 GCA_031549605.1 Oscillospiraceae bacterium
CTGTACAGGATTTAATCAATAGAGATATTAGTGAACTACAAAGAGTATTTCCTGATATCCCCGAGTCTGTGTTAGACCAATTGAGAAACTATCCATAAAATTAACAACCAAAAAAATTATTGGAGGAACTAACGATGAATGAGGAATTCATAAAGAAAATCTATGCTTCGATTGTAGAGGAAAACGTAGCACTCTACAAAAAAATGTATAGTGACCTTATCAATGGTGGGGGAGATAACTTAAATGCTTATTCCAGAAATTTGTATGAATTTTATCATGAGTTTGACAAATCACAGCAAAAAATATTTTTCAATATCATTCAACAGGTAATCATCGATACCATATCTAATGTTTTCGGCGTGATTGACGGTATATGTGGTATTGATGACAATGACTGGAATTTCAAGATGAGTGTTAATGGGCAGGATACAAACGGTGAGTTGCAGGACAGTTTTTTAGAGTATGTTGAAACAATTGAACAAGAAAGATAAAGCATTTTAGCACATCCAATGTGGTTTCACATGAACTAATAATAAAATTCACATCGCAATTAGGAAACAAGGAGGCTACTGAAATGCCCAACAATCAAGCAACCCAGCTTCTTGCCGATTCGCGCCTAGCATTTCTAAACCAGCAGAACGAAACGGCGCTTCATTTAGCGAAAGAAGCAATCAAACTCGAACCGAATAACCCCGACGCCTACAAATGCGCCGGTAACGCCTACATGTCCTTGGAGCGCTACGACGATGCGGTTAAGAACTACAGCCTTGCCGTCAAATACGATCCGAACAACGGCAACCGGTACTATGATCTGGGCTTTGCACAGGCCACGGCTGAAAAGCTGGCCGACGCCATGAAGAATCTCGCCAAAGCGGATGAGTTGGGCTGCATCCCCGAAAATCTCGTTCAGTTGTATAATTTGTTTGGGATTATTTGTTTTGATATTGGCAGATATGATGACGCACTCATCAACCTAAGCAAAGCGGAGCAGCTAATTGGCGTTGATATGGATATCCTGCAGCGCAAAGCGATTATCTACGGTATCAAAGATGATATCAAGAACGGGTTGCTCACAGCCAATCAGATTAAGCTGGTTGCTCCATCAGAATATCTTGGTTACAAACTCGCTTTTAAGTTGCTTGTACAGGCCAAACGCTTTGATACGGCAAAAACAGAACTTCAAAAAGCGGCTAAGTATGCGACTCCGACAATGGATTTCTACTTTGATCAAATGACACTTGAACTTGAAAATTACAATCAAGACAAAAACAAAGCTCATTTCCATAAGGCTCTTGAGATCATCGAAGCGGCTTTGAAAACTGTTAAACCCGAAATTGCCAGTACAGTTGAAAGCTATATAAACGCCGCAGAGATTTATCTGCAGCTCGAAGATGCGGATAAAACGCTTGAATGTTTGAATGCCGCACAGGCGCCTTCCGATGCATATAACAACGGATTTGCTATTGTTGATATTGCGCTTGCACCCCCTGCCGAGCTTGACGAGTATTCCGTTGAAGAAATGATTGAGGTAGACCGAGAAAAAATGGAAGAAGAACTCGGCGAGTACGGCTTGGAAGAGCTTATCGAGAACACCGAACCTAACGAAGACGGTGAACGTGAATTTTTCACGGAGATTGAAGAAGAGCCGCAAGAGGCCGGTCCCCTATTCAAGCTGGACGATTCTGAGACGTATGAGATGTCAAGCGACAACAAAGACCAAATCAATCGCCTATATATAGGAGCATATATGCTCAAAAAAGATTTCGAAAAAGTCATTGAGTATGCCAGAGTATTACAGGCAAGCGAGGGCATCCAAAACACTTACATAGGCAAATACACAGAGGCAAACGCGCTTAAAGAGATGGGTTCGGCAGATGCAGCTGCGAAGTACGAAGAAATTATCAAGTTTTTCCGAAACGCAATGATTAAAGATCCAACGGATATTATGGCAGTGACGTTCCGTGTTCAGTGCTATATTGATATCGAAAACTATGCCGAGGCAGAGGAGGTTTGTAACCTTCTGACCAAAGAAATCAAAGCACCTCTGCTTGAAAAAATTGCACAGGCAAAGTCGGGGGGTGATTAACATTGTCGTTATCTCATGATATTGTTTTGGATGATAAGGCGTTTACAACCGCTTCATCCGACATGAAAGCTTTAAAGACCCGGTCGGAAACACTGAAAACCAAGCTCAAACAGATGTACAAAGACCTGACAACCGCGATGGAAACCCCCGCAGGAGACGCTGTTGAACAAACAGCGGAAAGTGTTCTGATTAAACCAATTGATGATATGTTGCTTGTAATTGGCCACATTTCATCCACTTTAACGGAAATAATTGGAACCGGTCAGTATAAAGACGTGTTTATCAAGTTCGAGGAACTTAATTCCAGCGTAAAATTTTAATTTTTATTAGGAGGAACAAATCATGGCTATGGGAAGCACCGGCACAGTCAACGTTTCGGCAAAGATGATCGAAGACATCAAAAGTGCAGTTGCCGATTACAGGGGTAAGGCAAATACTCTTGCGGGGCAGCTCGACAGCGAGGTTAACGGACTGATTCCAAGCAGTTTCGAAGGTTCAGCTGCAACAGGGTTTAAAGCCTTTTATGAAAAAACCTTCACGTCTGACGAGGGAGTTAATAAAGGCTTAGAAAACTTATTGAAAGCGATTGATGGTGAAGAAGGCATAGCGCAGGGTATATTAGGCGCGATTCCGGGCGGAGAAGGCGTTGATGAAAAACTTGCTGAAGGCAACAATCAATAATTAAGGAGGAAATATTACAATGGCAGATTGCAGAATCGTAAACGCAGCAGTTGATTCCGCTGTAAAAAACATTGGCGGCGATAGCGGAGAAGGGCAGGATGCATTAGGCGGAATAGCTCAACAATACAAAACCGCCGGAGAAGCTTTTATTGAGGCTCTTAAAGCCGCAATTGCGCCAATGGAAGGCGAAACAAAAGATGCTCTGTTGAATTTTTTTACAGTAGGCGATCAGAGCGTGCAAACCTTCGTTACAGAAAGTTTGCCTAACGCTGTAAAAAGCACCGCTAAGTTGCTTGAAGCAAACAGAAAAAACTTTGAGGATATTGACAAACAAATCGCATCAAGCATTTCAGGTTCAGGTAAGTAATCGGAGATATAAAGTCCTAACCATGTGGACAAAACGTGGTTAGGACTTTATAGAATATTATCAGACAAGGATGGGTAAACATGGCATTTAAAATATTGTCTGCTGTCGAGATAGAATTGCTCACCGAAAATCAGCGTACGCAGTACGAGAATGAGCTTACCATTTATAATGAGCGGGTTAAATTTGTGGAGCAATTGGAAAAGTTTGAAAATACAGTTATTGAGCCTTATGAGCCTAAGCTTAAATATATTTCGGCTGTCAATAAAGCCCCCGAAAAGACATATTCTAATCCGGAATATGTTGTAAAAACGATTGAACCAATCGCGAAACCCGAACTCAAAGTGGTGACTGCTAATTTTGATGAACCCATAACAACGAATGTACCAAAATACTCAAAAGCAAAAAGTGTCCCGGTAGATCACATAAAAAAAGTAGATCCATGTAGGCCTACGTTACCGCAAATTAGCAAAGCAGCTGCTCCCGTCAAGCCTTTCACAAAAGCCGAACAGCAAGTACCGGCTCTGCCGCAAATTACTAAAGCAACCGCGCCTGTCAACTCTTTTACTAGAACAGAGCAACAAGCGCCGGTTTTGCCGGTAAGCAAAAAAACTGTCGTTCCGAGTAAGACATTCACGAAAACCGAACAAGCCAACCCCAAATTGCCTGTAGCAACCAAGCGACAGATTTTTATGGATGTACTTTTTGTTTCTGTTGCCCTTGATAACGATGCAATTAGGGCAAGCACACACACAATGGATACTCCTGCCATTGGAGTTCCCGCATTTGTGGCACCAGAAAAAACACAGCCGCTTTTACCGAAGACAACTGTGAAATGTTTAGAAGTTAATGTGTTTAAAAAACCCGAAATATCCGCTGTCGACTTGCCAAAAGCAGTAACCCCACAGCAAGTAAATGTTTCATTTAAAAAAGCAAACAAAACCAAGGCAAAGCTGCCTGAAGTTTCAAATATAGCTTCCATTAGTGTTTCCTTCAACAAACCAGAGCCTAGCAAAGCAAAATTGCCAATTACTGCAAAAACTAATATTCCAAATAGTCAGTTTAAGAAAACAGGGCGTACATTATCAGCGCTACCTGTGATCGGCACGATAAGAGCAGGCATCCAATCGTACACAGCGCCTGAAAATCAAAAAACTGTTCTGCCGACATTTACTAGGCCAGTTGCAGCATTCAACCCAGATTTTAAACAGCTAAACGACAGCACGTCTAAAATTGAATATCCGTCAATAAGCGTTGCTCCTATAAAGCCATTCAAAAAAGTGACAGGCAATGCAAGTGGCATCCCCAGTGTCAACGCTGTTGCTGTTCCCGATGCATATGCAAACGAATCGCTAAAGAAATTGCTGCCGACAAATAAGAGAACGAAAGTGCGGAAGGAGCAGTTGCATGAAAAACAATGAAATAATGGTTTCAGCAAAATTTGAAAGCACCGAGATTTCCGATGAGATTTCCTTTCTTATTATCAAAGATATTACGCTCCGTGCCTTAATTGAAGCGATTTATTACGGTCTGAAAAAATCAAGCAAATTCGAAAAGCATTTTGAGATTTTAGAGCAATATTTAAAAACACGCAAAGAGCTGCAAGTACTGTACAATGCAAAAGGTGATTTTAGTATTGTCGATTTTTCCGACATCTTTACAGCAAAAGACGAGAATGGGAAAAATATGACAATCAGCATTTTCGAAAAAAAGCTTGACGAACTTGGGTTTGTAACATCAAGTTCATTGTTGTTTACTGCAAATACGACAGTCAATCCCATGGCGCTGTTCAATAAATCTGAAAACAGTTACATATTAAAAGATGAAGAAACCCTTGAATACAACATCAGCACTCGCAGACTTAATGTTATTGAACCGTCAGTGATCGATATTTTGCCCCCCGGCGAAGTCCCACAGAAAGCCAAACAGTCGCTGCTTGACGTCATTATTCCGACTGCGCTTTCTGCCGGAGGCATGATTGCCGCGCGTTACCTTATGACGGCACTTGCGCCAAGTTCAAGCGGCATGGGGAACATGATGATGATGATGTCGGGAGCTATGGCTGTCGTTGCGTTCGTCACCTCTTTTTATAACTACCGAAAACAAAAAAGAGAGTATGGCAAAAGCGTTGAAGAATGGAAGGACAACTACGAAAATTACATTGCCAGAAAAATTGCTACAATAAAAGAATGGCAGCAAAGTGATATTAAATATCTTAACAGTACATACCCCAATATGGGCACGCTTTTAGCCAATACTGCCGAGATCAACGGAGCTATTTTTGCTCGCTCTCAAAATGATAATGATTTTATGCGAATTTCACTTGGGACGTCCGAAGAAGTAAAACCGTTGTTTGAGATCAAATCCGAGAAAACAGACAGCATTTCTTATGATGTTTACTACAAGATGGTTTCATATATAGACGGTGAAAGGCGCAAGAACAAAATTAACATTTATGTCCCGTCTAAGAAGGAGGATAAAAGGCGTAAAAAATTAGCGCTGTCAGATCCGGCGGCTCTTGCAGATGAAGATAAAAACAAGGGCTTGCTCACAGAACTCCCTTATGTTTTCGCAAACAAAGGCGTTGATCCTGACGATAAAAACGAAATTATCGGGTTCAACTACTTGCGCAGCGATGACGGAAGTAAACCGCCGCTGCTTGTGGATTTGAGATCAAGCGGCGCTTTGGGTGTTATTTCAAACGATGATCAGACCTCAAAAAACCTTGTACAGCACATTGTTTTTGAACTTGCATACTATCATTCCCCTGAAGATTTGCAGTTTGTTTTCTTTTTTGAAGGGGAAAACGACTCAAGAAAACAAAACGAAGCGCTTAAAAACTATAAATATCTGCCGCATACAAATGAGTTGTTTGACGGCGTTTCCCAGTTTGTCTTTAACAAAGAAAGTTCCGGCGTTGTTTTCGGGCAACTGCTCAGCATTATGAACGAACGCACAAAAAACAAAAAAGATGATGAAGAAAAAAGCTCTGATCAGAAACAGACTCAGATTGTTTGCATTGTTTTCTATGATTATGACATCAAAGAAACGGGCTTTTCAAAGTTCCTTCCGGAAGTTCCCAAAGAGGGCGAACCCTATGTCAATGAAAACGGCTTAACCTTTATCTTCATTCAAAATGAAAAAGATAAGCTGCCGAAATATTGCGGGAATATCATTAACATCGATAAAGACAATCCTAAGAACAGGCTCAGCAGTTTGCGCTACAACGTTCTCAGCCGTGAAACGCTAAATGTTTTGAGCGAGAGCAACGATAAAAAAGGCGAACAGGTAAATGATACCGACAAACTCATTGAATACAAGGCATTCCAAAACGAATACATCTTTGACCAGCAAGGAAAATACAGCGAATCATATACAAAGGCGTTTAAACAGCTGAGCGCGATCTATTATACCCGCATTGCTGAAAACGGCAAGGTGCCGTCCATGGTAACATTATTTGAACTGTGGGACTATAACTCCGATAGCCTTAGCAACGGGGAACCGAAACAAAAAATACTTGAAAGCTGGGAAACTGTCGAAAAAAATGACATCACCCGTAATCTTTGTGTTCCTATCGGAGCGAATGAGCATGGTTCAATGTACCTAGATCTTTATGAAAAAGCAGACGGGCCGCATATGCTGGTAGCCGGAACTACCGGTTCCGGCAAGTCTGAAACAATCATTACATATCTGATAGGCTTGTGCATGAAGTTTTCACCAATGGACTTAAATCTCATGCTCGTTGACATGAAAGGCGGCGGATTCTCCGACCGTTTGGGTGATCTTCCACACTGCGTTGGCGCGGTTACTGATACGGCTGGCGAAGACGAGGGAACATCTGCCGCGTATATGCTCAAACGTTTCTTGGAATCTTTGAATGCTGAAATTAAACGCCGCAAGCTGCTGCTTTCCAGTTTGGGCGTGGACAATGTTGACTCATATATTCGTGCTTTGCGTGTTATTAAAGAGTTGAAGTCAATTAGTGATACGCCTGAAAATCAAGGTAGAATTGAAAAACTCAAAAAAAAATTAAACGACAAGCAGAAAGGGGCTTTAGGTAAAGATTTAAAGGATTTGCACCCACTTTCTCACCTTGTTTTGGTGGTTGACGAATTTACCGAGCTTAAAAGATTTTCAAGCGAAAGCAGTGATATCGACTTTATCGCCGAAATCACGACCATTGCTCGTGTCGGCAGAACGCTTGGTTTCCACATTGTTCTTGTCTCCCAAAACATTGAGGGCGCTATTACTGACGATATTCGCGTTAACTCGAAAGCGAGAATATGTCTTAAAGTTGCAACGAAACAGGCGTCAAAAGAAATGATTGACAGCCCTGTTGCAGCCGCTCCAACCATGCCTCTTAATGGTCGCGCATACTTGCTTGTTGGAACCGGTTCGCGTTTTGAATACTTCCAATCGGCATATACAGGAGCCAATAAGAACTTGAATATTGAACCGCCCATTGTTGTCACAGAAGTTCCGAATTCCGGCAAATTCAATAGCGACTTTTATTCTTCCAAAAAGGATAATGAGAAAGATAAAAAGAGAAATGCCAACATCAACGAACACGATACACAGCTTGCCTATGTCACAAGCACAATCATCGAGATGAGTAAGGATATGGAAAAACCAAAGCCAATCTTCTTGCCGCCGCTCACAGGCAAAATTGTTGATGAGACAGAATGGAGGTTTGCGCAATGACTATGAACAAAATGCTATGCACATTGGGCAGATTTGATATTCCCATCATCCAGATGCAGCCGTCATTCACCGTTGATTTGCTGGATTCTAACGTAGCTTTGTTTGGTGCAGCTATGAGCGGCAAAACGACATTTGTTAAAACGCTGGTAAATATTCTGCACAAGCAATACAATGAAAATCAAGAGCAGGTTTTTATTCTTGATTTCGGAGGCGCATTATCGGACTACAACGATTTTCCGCTTGTATCCGCCTATTTTGACAACTCGAATGAAGAGTATGTCAAGCGTGTTTTCAAGATTATGGATAACATCTTGAAAGACAACATAAAAGGGTTAAACGGCAAAAACTATCGGGATGCTGAACAACAGCCTTTGCATACCACGTTTATTATTGACAATCTTAACGCTTTCATGGATGAGCCGAGATATTCCGCATATCAGGAAAAGCTTGCGAAGCTCTGTCGTGACGGCCTGTCTAAAGGCATTACAGTTGTGGTTACAGCAGTTGATACAAAAGGGCTTAGCTCATACCTTGGCAGCTTCAAACAAAAAATCGCGTTCGAAATGCCGCCCGATAAATATCCCGAGATTTTTACAGGTAAGGTCGGTCAAATCGGCAATAATCCGGGGCATGGTTTTGCGAATGTTACGGTTAAGCCGGATGGTGTCACAGGTACCTTCAGAATGAATCTGCCTTATGAAGTGCAATGCACCTTGCCGTATAAGGTGAAAACCGAAGATAACGCCGATACGGAAGAGACTTTTTTCACAAAATTAAAGCAAAAATTTATCTATGCTGATGAGAAATACTCACGAGCCGTTAAAAAATATCAGACATTCCCGAAGGAATTAACGGCTGCCGAATTTGAGAAAATAAAACAACAGCCAACGGAAAGCGAAAAAGAACCGAAACTACCGGTCAGTGTTGCATTGGACTATGTTGATTTTTGTCCTGTAACTGTGGATTTGGAACAATCGCACGTTATTTCGATTTACGGCAAAAAAGAGTTCGGTAAAACGAATTTGCTTAATCTGCTGCTCAACGGGATTACAAAGCAAAAGCCAAATTCAAGGATTGTTTTTTTCGATGACGGACGAAATCAGCTTAAAGATGTTTATGATAAATATCAAAGTAAAAACGACAGCGTATATTTCAACGGATTCTCTGAAAAGAGCATTGAGTTGGACGCCGCAGGTTCAAAACAGGAAGAAACGAAAACAAAGAAACTTTCCCCATTGCAAAGATTTTACCTTTACCTCAACGACAACTATATTGATTTACCAAAAAGTTTAATCGGCAGTATGTTCAATGTTTCTGAAATGGACACAAAGCGTATCGCAAGCAAAAACGAGTATGAGGATACGCCGTTTACAGTCTTTGTGGTTCAAAGCAAGCTGGTTTATTTGAACACAAATGAAAGCAAGCATTTCATTGAAAAGGCATTGCCACGGTTAGCTGCAGTTGCGGAAGATAAGGGTTATCTTTTTATCTTCTCAGATGTGCAAAAAATCAGCGAGATGGAAACAAACACTGTTTTTAACAGCATAATGGGCACAGCATTTTTGCTTGACAACATTGCCGAATTTGCCGGTGAGCGTGGGCAAAAAACGGTATTCGGCAATATGGATGTTAAGGCTCTTAAGGAAGATTACGCCAGATGCGAAAAAGGCGACGGCTATTTCTACGACATTGAGGCGGATAGTTTACTGAAAGCAAAATTCATCAAATACGAGGAGGATTAAGATCATGGCAGACAGTGCGTTTGTTTCGGCAGATATTGCGAAAATTTCAAAGTTTATGTCAGACAGCGAAATTGCAATTAAGGAATTCAACGACATCAAAGACAAGTTTAACTCCATAAATTCCACTTTGCTCAGCAAGTGGGAAGGCAAAGGTGCAGATGCTTATAGAAAAGAGACCGACCATATTCTTGAAAATATTGGCGGGGTAAAAGATGTTTTGGATGGCATTAACAATAGTGCAGTAAAAAGCATTAAAGAAGAATATGACAAGCTCGACCAGCAACTTGATGAGTTTAACAGAAATCCTGGATCCGGCGAAGAAAGTTGAGGTTAAGTATTTATGGCAATGGATAAAAACTTCGCTAACACTGTGGCCGATAAAAAAGATAAAAAGCGTGAAATCACTAAACTTACTGAGTTGAATGAAAGTGATCAAAATACGATTTTCAATCTGATTTTTGCGGAAACGCCTAAGAAAAACTCCGAAGAATAACTCGCGGGGGAAGTGAAGTCGTGGCAACTATCTCACTTTACGCAAGCAAAATCAACAATATGCCGAGCCTTATAAAGGATTTTAAAAGTTCTGTGAAAGATTTGAAGTCAGAGTTGACTTTATTCAAAAATCAATGCCAATCGGTGAACAAAAACATTTGCAATCTCGACGATGTTATAAGCTCTATATCAACCTCTACGCAAACACAGGAACAGAAAGTTACTGTTCTCGATAGTTTTAGCAAGAATGTCGAGCAATTCGCCTCTGACGTTGACCGAATTGACAGTAATGTGGCTGATATTGTCAATCAAAACAAAGATGATTTTTACGATAAATACCATTATTTAAAGCCCGATTGTGAGAAAGGTTGGTTAGAAAAAGGTTGGGATGACTTCAAGAGCGGCTGCTCCAAGGCTTGGGAATGGTGTAAGGAACACTGGAAGCTGGTCGTGACGATTGTGTTGGTCATTGTTGCGATCGTTGCAATTGTTTTAACGGCAGGCGCGGCATTAGGTCCTCTTGCAGCAGCGTTGATAATGGCGTGTAAAGGAATAATTATTGGTGCCGCAATTGGCGGTCTTGCTGGGGGTACGATTAGTGCCTTAACGGGTGGCTCTTTCCTTGAAGGCTTTGAAGATGGTGCTTTTAGTGGGGCAATTTCTGGAGCTATTACAGGCGGCATGGGCTCTTGGATGTCGGGTGCAGGTAAAGTAACACTTTCGTTAGGCAAAGTTATACTTATAGGAGCTACTGCGGAAACAGGAGCTTCTCTGTTAGGCGATATTGGAGATAAGTATATTAAAGGCGAGAATATTTCTTGGGGTGAAGTTGCGTTTAACGCTGGTTTTTCCGCAATTTTGGGTGGTGTTTTTGCAGCTGGAGGATATGGCCTCGCTAAGAAATTACCTGTGTTGATAAAAGGATTAACAAAAGGCAATGGCAGTTGGGCACATGTATGGACATCTCAGTCAACAAGGTCGTTAAAGCACGGAACAAAAGTAAGCTTGAAAACAATTCTAAAAGGTATCGGTTCGGAAGCAATTAAAGATGCTTGGGATTTTGTTCTTGAACCGTTTAAGAATCTTGTGGATAAATGGAAGGGCTCATGGAATTTTATTCCGCAACATTAATTAGAGGGAGACCAACGATGAGTCTAACAGAATTTAAGGTTACTTTTCCTCAAAAAGAGCTGATTGTATATGTGGGTGCGTTTTCTATAATAGAAACTGCCTTCATAGTGATGATTTTTACTTGGGAATATGTTTTGCTAAGCATTGTTTTTGCTATAAGCTTTTTCTTAATTGGCTTGTTGGTGTTGCTCGCATCAGTGCTATTTTGTGTAAAAGTAAACTCATCAAGATTAAAAGTAAGAACACGGCTAGGAAAACAGTATGCTTTTACTTGCTCAGAGATTGAGAAAGTAAGTTGCTCTAAACGTACTAGTGTCAAATACGGACCAATATATTACATAACAATATTAACAAAATCGCACAAACTGGATTTGGAAGGAACAATGACTGGTTTTAAAAAAATGGCAGAGTTTGTTCTTGAAATGCACACCAATGGCGACATTAGAAATAAAGCGATTTCTGAAAACAGCAGAAGAATGTTAGTTCAATATAAAAATGGTGATATTTTTAAGAAAAAGCAGAGAAACAAATGAGTGCTGCAAGAAACTTTACCGTAACAAATCCACCAATAACTTTTTGGCTATGTATAGGCATACTTGGTTTTTTCGTGATTCTTGTTTTAGCAAATACGATATTTTCACCGCCGCCCCATACCGCAATGTATGTTTGTATAACAATATTTGTTTTTATCCCCGGAACAATCGTCACTTTGTGGACAAAAATATTTAGAGTGAAAGTAAGCGGCACGGAAATTTCTGTTCGAAAATGCCTCGGTTTAGTCAACTTTATTTTAGACATATCTGATATTACCAAAGTCAAATGGAAATCTAAGGTTCATAAAGTAATTAAATAATACTTTTTTTAGTCTACGGTAAAAACAAAAGGGAGATTCCTTAACATGAGAAAAGAAATAATCGGCAATTCATACAAGTACATAATTGATGAATCCTACGGAATCAACAAGGACGGATTTATCGCAATCGGTACGGAAAGTATTGTTTACAAAGGCTTGAAAACCAAATCCAGCGGCGATTTGCAATTTTCCTGCGTTTTGAAATTCAAGCCGAAAACTCAAATTATAGACGGCAAAGAAATCAACCGCTTGGAAACTTTTAAAGCCGAGGAATGGAAGATTTTCGAAGAACTGCGTGAGTGCCGATCTGTTGTGCGGGTTGATGATGTCGTTGAAGACTTGGGCGGCTTTTCTTTATCTTGCCAATATATCAGTGACGGCGTTATTAACTCTGATTCTTATTTTTGTGTAGTTGAGGAATTTATTGACGGTTGGAACTTGGACGAGTTTTGTCGTGAGGAATTCTGGAAGCTTCGGAAGTTTGAGCCGATTGCAAACGGGCTCAAAAAAAAGGTTGAATACAATGATTTTAGCATTGCAGAGAAGAAAGCTGTGACGGCAAGCTATAACTACGACAATCAGCTGAAATTTCAAAATCAAATTCTGCTTTTTATGATTAATCTCTGCGAAATTATGGAATTTGTTACTGAGCAAAAAAGCATTCTGCACTTGGATATAAAACCTGAAAACATAATGGTTACCAGATACGGCAAAGAGCTTATTTTGATTGACTTTGGGCGTTCAAAGCGTGTTACTAAGGCCGACAGATTCGCAATAAGCAACTTAACAGCAGCAGATTATAGCAAAGAGGAAACACAAGAAAAACAATATCAATATGGCGCGTTGGGATATGCTGCTCCAGAATGTTATTGCGAGGCTGCCGCCGGTTCAACTTTCCCATTCGCATACAAAGGCGAACTGGGTAAAATGTCGATCGAAAGCGATATATTCTCATTTGGAGCAACGTTTTGGGAATGCTTAAATATGTTTGAACTCATAACAAAATCCAAGATGTCTGAATTCGATATTTATGATTTTTACAAAGACAACTTCTTGAAGGACGCCGCATATTTCAACCGTGATTTGTCGTTGACCACAACAGCTTATCATCAAAAATTAGAAAGAATCATCAAAAAGTGCACACGAACACGTAACAGTGATTTTACAGTATCGGATAAGTATTATCATTCATACAAGGATTTAAGAAAAGACATTGAAATTGCAAAGGATTCCGCGCCTACAATCGTTAAGGAGGAGAATGTAAAAGCTCGGATGGCTTTCAGGTTGTGCGGTGTGATGGTTGCATTGGCATTGGTATTCTTAATTATAAACAGTATATATTACATGCAAGCCTACGCAATTGCCAAAAATAAATGGGGTAAGTTAACTGCAACCTACAACGAAACACAGTTTTCAAAGCTCAGCGAGATTGCAAAAGATTTTATTTCATCCGCCCCCACTAACAGAGTCGATGACACCTATGCTAAAATCGTCAGTTTTACATACCAGAACAACGGTAGTATATCCGACTATGAGGCGAAAATGATTGTTGAACTGCTTTCGCAAATCGGTAACGGCAGCAAATTACCTGAGCGTGTTGATGAAATAATGATGCACGCTAATACCAGTAATTTCAGAGTTGTTTCAAGTGAAATAGTAAAGCTTGATGTTTCCGGTGAAAGCATCGGATATGAACTCGCCACTGCAATATATAATGTTGAAGTCGGCAAAACCAATATTGTTGAGGCTTATGATACATTGCAAAAATATAAAGATAACGTCGACTTCAGAAATGCTGTAATCAAGCTTAAAAATGTTCTTGACAATGATGAAAGTATTAAGTTGATTATGGACAGTTCCAAGCAAACAAGACAAGAAATCTTTGATTTCTTTAATTCCATTACGAAATAAGGAGCAATCGACATGAAAAATATATTTGAGAAAATCACCGCGGCTTTTGAAAAAATACCGATAGTTGCCTATGCGTTAATCTACTTGATTAAGACGTTCCTAATTGCTGTCGGAGCGGTTGCTGTTCTTTATTTTATTCTCTGGGTAACAGGGGTTTACGCCAGCCTCGAAACGGCGCTTGACTTAAAATACAATTCTCCAGTCATTTTAGCTCCGTTTTGGGCGTTTGTAGCGTTGTTTGCAGTATGTCTGGTGGTGGGCTTTTTGATGTATTTCCATAAATACGTAAGAGGCAAAACGAAAACAGCATTTTATAATGCCGTTGCTCCTTTGCTCAGCGAAAAACAATAAATAAGATTTGGTGAAAATGAAACTAAAACTCATAAATTACATATCAGCGGCTTGCTTTTTCCTATCGTCTGCAAGCCTGCTGTTTGTCCCTCTGTTGGATATCAAGGATGGGTTTTCCGGATTTGCATTTTTCCTTGCTGGATTATTTTGGTTTGGGTTTTTGACGGCAGTTGCTTTGCAACTATTCCTGTGGCTAAAGACAAGAAAAAGCGAAACCAGTAATCCTCTAAAGAAGCCAAAGTTGATCGCGGTTATCCTCTTTGCTCTTTCGATTGTTTCCGGCGCGTTTGTGTTACTTTTCCTAAGTACTAACCCCATAGCGCTGCCGGCGAATCTATCCGCGGCGCTTCTGAGCGCTGAAGCGTTCTGCGTAATTAAGAGAATGGAGAGGTTATAATGGAAAAACTTATTGAAAAGAGTCCAAAACGATTTCTTGCTATTCTGATAGCTACTGTCTTGATAGCCGGAAT
The DNA here is from genome assembly GCA_031549605.1 of Oscillospiraceae bacterium. Classification (GTDB taxonomy): domain Bacteria; phylum Bacillota; class Clostridia; order Oscillospirales; family UBA929; genus WRAI01. Next base: position 14,783 of record JAVBPM010000034.1, read on the forward strand.
GATTCCGGTGTCATCGATTCTCAATGTGTTTGCAGCAACCGAACCTGTGTTCACCGTTGAAATTGACAACGCAATCCGGGGTGATATTTCTGTCACGGTCACAAATCCGATGAATCCGTCAGAAACTAAAACAGAGTCTGCAACGGCGGGTACTGCGACGTTCAGCAATTTTGTCGATTCGGATATTCCCTACGACATTAAGATAACAGGCATGATCGGATATGACGATTATGAAGATTTTGGACAAAGCCTCAGCGGTACAAACATTTCATTTTCCGTTGCCGATTTTGTGTCTTTAGCTATTGGTACCATTGAGGTCACTGGTCAAATAACTGATGAAAACGGAAATCCGTATACAGGCGGTGGAACGGTTTCTTATTCCGGATATGATGAAGGCTCGGTTAACCTTGCTGGGAACGGCACATTCTCCGTAACGATTTACGAAAATAAGCCCTACAGTTTCTCCTTAACGCCAAATAATCCAAAATACAATAGTCCTGTTTCTTTAGGCTCTGTAAACAGTCCTGTAGATTTTACTATTACTAATCCAAATACGCAACTTTCCATTCAAACCTTTTCAATTACAACGAGCAATATTGGAGCTAACGGCTTGATAAGCCCTAATGTGACAGGCATCAATTATAATGATAGCAGAACGATCACGGCAACGGCTGCTCCTGGGTTTGTAATTGCTTCATTTACTGATAACGGGGATCCGGTTCCGGCGGCAATAGGTCAAGACTCATATCCTTACGATCTCACTAACATTAGGACCAACCATATTATCGTAGTTGCCTTTGCCCCGAAAGAATGTAAAGTGACATTTACTTATAACTCTGACGGGATAGTAACGGATGACTCCGATCCTTTGACCCCCATACCCAGTGGAGGCCGAATTATTGCCAATGAAGGTGACAGCCCTAGTTTTACCGCGACGGCAAACACAAATTATCATATCAGCAGCGTGGTTATCGATTCTACAACACAGACAGACGGCACATTCGATAACGCTCAAACCGATTATTCGTATACGTACACAAACATTAATAAAGACTATTCTGTCACAGTAACCTTCTCGATTAACACATATGATATTAGCATTTCACCCTCTGCCGGAGGGTCGGTTACTCCTGCGGGTTCGCCGAAAATTGTTAGCCATGGCGGCAGTTTGGAGCTTACAGTCACTCCCATAAATAATTATACTGTTGATTCGATTAAAGTCGATGGCGTGACAGTGGATCTAGAAACAGACAGCAATGTAACCGATAATGATGATTATTCCTTAGCATACACATTCAGCAATGTAGATGGCAATCATATGTTTGAGGTTTCTTTTGCACAAATAGTAAATTCTACCGATCCGGACGATGAGCTATTTGATTTTAATAAAGGCGATGCCATTGCCAGTTACAAAGAAAATGGAAAAGACGTTTATGTTTATTCGTATAATGCCGCGGTAACTTTTGTGCCGGTTAATCCTCCCTTTAACAAAATCCGCCTCAATGGAGAAGGAGGTAAATTAAACAATAAGAGTCTTTCATATACCTCAACAAAAGAAATTACAAAGGTTGAGGTGAAGCACAACAAGGGCAAACCAATACTGAAACAGCTAGGCACGCCTATTTTAATCGTTATTGATAAAACTCCGCCGACCGTTGATAGTATTTCTAAAACCCCTAGCACGACATGGACTAATCAAGGCGTAACTGTCTCAGGCACGGCATCTGATACTGGCGGCTCTAAACTATATCAAGTTAGATATAGTAAAAACGCTTCTGATTTCGCTGCTGACACTTACAGCGGTTCAACTGCCTCTGTTGCTTCACTCACGAATGGATCTTTTTCATTCTCGGTAAATAATGACGTCAGCAGCAACGATACATATTATGTTTGGGCATATGATCTCTCCGGCAATAAATCAGCTGCTTATCAATCTATTGCCGTTAACATTGATATAGTCGATCCGGACATAACTGACTTTACATTCAGAAAAATAGAGCCTCCCGTTGTTTCGCAAATTATAAACTTTTTAACCTTCGGAACCTTCTACAACGATGAAATTGAGGTTATCGTTTCAGCTAAGGATGATGGCATTTCATCCGGTTTGAAGGAAATTACTTTGTACAGTAATGGTGCTGTTGTCGAAACCAAACCAGTTCTGAGTTCTTCGGCAACGTTTACGCTGACCCTTGCTGACTTCAATAATAATGAGATTTCAGCATCCGTTACGGATAATGCCGGTAATAATTCAGCAGACAACGGCCTTGCCAAACCTACTGACATTGGTGTAACGTCAAATGCGAACAGCGATAACGTTATCCTTAAAACAGAAGAACCGACAATTTCAATTGAACCATTAAGCACACCGGTATATACAAATGATGAAGAAGGAAATTGGTACAGTGGCGATGTTGGATTTACTGTAAGTGTTTCAACTGAAAGCGCTGGCCTATATTCGGTTATAATTAAGGTCAACAATGTTGAAATTATTAACGATACCGATTTCTCTGATGCCCTAATTCTGCAAAGAACCTATACAGTAAATACAAGCGATAACCATCTTGATGGAGAAAACAAAATTGAAGTCATTGTAGTAAATAACTGCGGCGTTGAAAAACCTGACAGCAAAACGGTATTTGTTGACTCGACTAACCCTAAAGTGATTGGGTTTATTATTGATAAGGAAAACGATGACGCCCTTAGTCAGATACTCAACTTCTTGACGTTTGGAACCTCTTTCAATGAAAAAGCCAAAATCACCGTTATTGCCGATGACAGATATGGCGCCACATCCGGGATTAATACAATTACCCTCTACGCCGATGGGGAGCCGATAAACGGCTCTCCCAAAACAGTAACCGCCATTGGCGATGGAACATATAAAGCAGAGTTTGTTTTGCCGGAAAGCGTTTTCCCTGAATCTAAGCTTTTTGATTCAGTTTTAACAGCTGTGGCAACTGATAATGTCCATAATATCACGGGGAAAAATGGCGCCAATCCGAATGGCGTTTCGGTAACGCCAACCAGCGTAAATTCTGATTTAAAAAGCGATAAAGTAATGATTGAAACAGTCAATCCGGTCATTGACATTTCTTCTCTTGAAGCTGTATACATTGACGGAAGCAATAAGAGGTGGTATCCGGACGATGTTTTGTTCACAGTTACCGCTAAGGATACAGACGCCGGTATCCGTTCTGTGCAAATAAAGATAAATGATGTTGATGTCCTGACAGATGTTGATGGAAAAGCGGTAAACGCTAATTTCTTCAATGCCGAAACGCATGAAGCAGTTTTCAAAATCAACACCAGTCAAGGAACACGCGCAGATGATGGTTCCTACTTGATTGAGGTCACCGTTACCGACAATGCTGGGAATGTGTACTCTGTAAGCGATATCGTGTATAAAGATATAGATAAACCTATTGTTACCGGCTATCGTTTTGTACCGGCAACATCTGACCGTATCAGCGAGACATCAGCGTTTATCGATAATTTGGAATACGGATTCTATTTCCAAACAGAGTTTACAGCCATAATTGAAGTTTCAGATGGGGAGACATCGTCAGGTCTTGGCAAAGTGGAATACCGTTTTGTATCATACCAGGACGGAGAAAAGACCGGCGAGACAAGCGGGACGCAAAGCATTGTAGAAGGCATGGCGGTGCTTACAATCCCACAAGGCTTTAGGGGGCAGATTTTTGTTGCGGCGTTTGACAGTGTTGAAAACCTGTCAGATGAAGAAACCCCGCAGGCCTTTGTAATTGATAACACTAATCCAGAAATTAGCATTACAAATAATGATTCTACAGACCATATTGATGCGGACGGTAACAAGCTGTATGTTTCAGACATGAGCTTTACTGTTGTCGTGTCTGATTATAGATCCGGCATTAAAGAAATCGGATATTCTCAAAGTTCTGAAAATGGATCGTATGACAGAGAAGTCATATCGGTTAACAACACTGGCTACAGCGCCGGAGACGATTTGGGCGATGGATGGACTGTTTCGGAGATGGATGCTAATCTTGTTACCAAAGCAACAAAAACATTCACATTCAGTTGTGATGACAATGACATTACCCTTACGTTTGACGCAACCGACCGCTCCGGCAATACAGAGGAAAGCGTTCAGAACGAAACAATTACTGTTGATAAAACGAATCCAATAATCAACATCGTATTTCGTGACGACAATGACGATAACGTGCATTATGACCAAAACCGAATTGCTGATATAACTGTAATCGAAAGAAACTTTGATTCCACATTGATATTAGCTGCTATTGAAAACACCTTTGGAAGCGTACCGACATTTTCCTTCACAAAGGTATCAAATGCTAAGCATACCGCTGTTATTGATTTTGGCGAGGGTGACTACACTTTCGATGTGACCGGCACGGATTTAGGCGCTCATGTGGCAACGGTTAATTTCAGAGGCGGCAATGAGAATCTCTTCTTTGTGGATAAAACAAAGCCCGCTATTGAAGAAAACTTCATAGAATTTGAAAAGAGTAACCCTTCTTTTGGGAATCAAAATAACAGCTTCAACATCGACAAAACCGTTAAAATTAAAGTTACGGAGCATAACTTTGATCCTGAACTTGTCAATCTGCTCGTTACAAGAAAAGATGCTGGCGAGGCGCACAATACGAGTGGGCTCGTTGACTCCACCTACGAGGTCGGTTCGGCAAGATGGGAAAGCTTAGGAGACGTCCACACAATCTCATTTACGTTAGAGCGAGATGCGGTTTACCAAGTTAGCATAACTCCGGCAGATTTGGCCGGTAACATTGCTAATCCCAGAAATACGGTTGTGTTTGAAATAGACAAAACCGTACCGATTGTTTCCGCTAAAAACGGCGCTTGGGTTAAAGAAGACGACATCAAATTTCTTGACGTCTATCCGTTTTCAAGAAAAGACGATCCTGTACCTACCGTTGAGTTTTATGACTTAAATATTGATCATATTGAGTATAATTTAACGGTTTGCATTCCGGACAATACAAGTCCAGATGCAATAACAGTTATTAGGCCTCAAACGGTATATCTTAGCGAAGATATAGATAATACCGGTAAAATAGAAGGCTCTAAGTTTACGTTACCCGATTTTGTACAAGACGGCGTCTATGCTTTGGAATTGGTTGCCGTAGATGTGGCCGGAAATAAAAGTCTGCTTAATCTAAATACATATGCAAGGATGATTGAGCAGGATGTCTTGGCATATATCTTGGAAAGTAATGTATCTGCAAAAACGGGTTTGTATTCTTTCCAGTATGAGAACGGGGATACGATTAGCAAAAGGCCAGATAATTTCAGCGACATCAGAATATTTGTCCTAACCAAGAAAGACACCGGCATTGATATTGTTTTGAGAGACAATAATGCGTATGAAGTGGATACATATAGTGAACCAACAACGGATGACAGCCTTTATGGAGTCGGACTTTATAATTTTGTCCTTGAGTCATCGTTCTTCAAGGATAATTTCCAAGATGATACCGATGTTGAAATGCATTTAACGGTGAAAAATGAAGGCAGCAGGATTGACTTGGGCAAAATGCATATCGACAATGTCGCGCCGACTTGTACGCTGCCTGGGGATTTCCAATCTTGGTCTTGGTACTACGGCGAAGAAAACCGCACAATCACTGTTTCTAATATCAGCGAGCTGATTGACGAAAACCAATGCACGGTGTATGATAACGGCAAGGAATTGAATTTCGAATATTTGAGCGCCGATAACACCCTATCGTTTACGCTCGGTAAGGGCTGGCATAACATTGGAATCATAATTGACGACATGGCCGGAAACGCAAATAATATCCAAGAAAAGGCAAATATTCATATTGGATTTTTCTGGTTGTGGGTTATTATAGCGTCATCTGTAGCATTAATTGGTGCAGCCGCATTTATAACTTTTCGTTGCATTGGGAAAAAGCGCAGATTGGAGATTGACTAAGTAACTCTATTAGATGGATAACGCTTCGGTTCGACAGATTCTTTATGTCGTTTTAAAGTGTAATCTTTACCCAAATACAAATTTTGAGGTTGGAGATTTCGTTCCCAGATTTTTGCGTTGGTTGTTGAAAGCGAAACCGGGAACGGTAACCTGAAAGAGTAAAAGTTTTAGTTTCTCCACGTTGAGCTCCTAAGGCACATAGGACAGGAGTTCTTGATACAATAAATCCGTTCCGTAAAGGAGCGGATCTGTTGTTTTCAGAAGCAGACAAACGCTATACAACTGGGCTTTCCGAAGACAGCTGCTTTTGAAATTGCCCGCAGATATTGCGCCCTTCGATTTCGACGCTCTTTTGACAACTCATACCGCAAAAAACGGCTCGCCCAGATATGGAGCGAGCCGTTGTGATGTATTCAATTTATCGCTCGATTTCCGTACCGTCTCTAAACCGGAACAGCAGTCTACCGTCATTGTAGACCGTTTTTGTTTCAACCGTGGCATACCAGAACTGCTCATCAAAACCGGTGAGCGGTGTTTTTCTTTTCAGGGTAACGGCGAGAAAACTTTCGGCTGCCTGCCGCCGGACTGTTCGCTCCTGAATCTGTTCGGGTAACTCCGTAAAGCGAGATCTTGCTTTATCAAAACGGTCGACGAGCCCTCCGTAGCGACGGATGTATTTGCTTTGGGCCTGTTTTCGGTGGGTATTGGCGTCAACGCATTTTTCAATCATCTCCGCTACAACAGTCATTTCGCTTTGCAGTTCATTGCGCTCCGCTTCAAGTGCAGAGGCATCAAACAGTGCCGTTTTGACAGAACCACCTCCGCTCGGTTTGGACATAAGATAAGACACCCTGTTTCCAGAGTGCCTTGAGAGAAGAAAAGATTATCTATTGCGCTTATAGTACCTTATGGCTAATGTAGCCCCTTGTTTCTTAGGCGGTTCAGATATAACTAAATCATCGCCCTTCATGTACGCACGCATAACTTTACAGCAAATGGGCATTCGATGATTATTTGATGGATAACCTCCAACCGCCCGATGTATATCGCCGGAAACCAACTCCAAATAGTCACCGCTAATATTTGCGAATTTTTCGTCTAAAAATTTCTCAAATAAATCCTTCACAATAACACCTCCTCGTTTTTCATATATTCATTTTACTTGATTGGCATTCTTAAAACAAGATAAGCCTTTCCTTTGACAAACTCTTGGTCAACTGGTCGTATCACCCCAACCAAGGACTGCAAGTCACATACGAGAAGAATTGACATCGTCGGCACCAAACGCGGCGTTCAGCCAACCGGCTGGACGCCGCGTTTTCGTCTGTTTGACAGCCCTCATACCACGCGGTACAATAGGCCCACCAACCCAAGGGAGCGATGCCTTTTGAACCGTCGTGAACTGATCGACTATTGCCTGACGCTGCCGGGCGCTTATGAGGCCTATCCTTTTGGCGATGACACCACCGCCATGCAGCATCGTTGTAATAAAAAGAGCTTTGCCTTTATCATGCATCACGACGGCAAGCTGTACCTCAACCTTAAATGCGACCCGTTTGAGGCCGATTTTTTGCGCACGGCGTACACCCATCTCATCGCCGGCTGGCACATGAACAAGCGGCACTGGAACACGGTCATCATGGGCGGTGATGTGCCCGACGATGAAATAAAACGCATGATTGACCACAGCTACGACCTCATCAAACCCAAGGTGCGAAAACCGCGTCGCTAACGGTAGCTGCCGCTTTTCTTTTTCGACCTATTCTGGTACACTGTATCCATAATCGCGCTCACCGCTTGTCGGGCAGGAATGGGGACTGACGCATTATGGAAAAAATGTACACGCTTCTGTTTCGCCGCGACGCCGTGCAACGCTATTGGCGGCTGCGCGAAAAGGCGCTGAAGTCAACGTCTCGAATTGCCAAGGGCTTTTCCTTTCATCGCCTGCACAAAATAGAGACCGCCTACAACGCCAGCATTCCGCTGTCAACGCGCTTCGCCGCAAAACCACGCTTTCCGCACGGACTCAATGGCATTTTCATCTCCTCAGGCGCCACAATCGGCACCGACTGCGTCATTTTTCATCAGGTGACAATAGGCTCAAACACGCTCGAGGACAGTAACACGGGCTGCCCGCGCATTGGCAACAACGTCTACATCGGCGCCGGCGCCAAAATTATTGGCAACGTGCGGGTTGGAGACAACGTTCGTATCGGCGCCAACTGCGTCGTGGTCAAAGACGTGCCCGACAACGCCACGGTTGTGCTGTCCGCGCCGCGCGTTATCGAACACACCGAGCAGCGCCATAACACCTTCGTCGCGTTTCAGGAAACGAAGTAATAGCACAAAAAAACTTGTTAGCCTTTAAGCTAAATTAAAGCCAAAGGCGCTATACTGACCTCACAAGCTCAAAAAAAGTTGGGAGGAACACCATGATTACCAAAATTAAGACCACACTCGCCGCACCGCACCGCCGCATTATCATGACCTCGCTGCTCACCATGCTCGTGCTGGCCGCCATTACCGTCACGGCCGTGGCCGCCAGCGGCGGCTTTGACAGCAGGCTGGTCCGCGTTGAAAACGGCACGGCCAGCTACTCACTCGACGACGGCGCGACATGGAACACCGGTCTGCCCGAGGGCGGCGTCACCCGCTACTCGCTCGACGACGGCGCCACCTGGCACGAAGGTCAGCCCCCGGCCGGCAGCGAAGAAAAATCGCTGGTTACCCACGGCGAGGGCACCCCGCCCCAACCCGGTGAGGGCGACAGCATGATGGTGCAGAACAACGGCGGCGTCACGCGCTACTCCACCGACGGCGGCCAAACCTGGACCGAGCACGCGCCCAGCGGCGTTACCGTCACCGAGGAGGCTGACGGCCGCGTCACCATCCGCAACGAGGTCGGCAACGGCTAAACACCACAACACAAAGGTTACACGGCCGGCACACGGCTGTGTAACCTTTTGCATCTTTGGAGGACTACATGAAACTGCTGCTGATAGAGGACGAGCGCCGCATGGCCGAGGCGCTGGCGCAGGTGCTGGGCAAAAACAACTACGCCGTCGACACCGCACATGACGGTGAGGACGGACTCAATCAGGCACTGACCGGCCTGTATGACATTATTGTGCTTGACATCAGGCTGCCCAAGCTGAGCGGCCTTGAGCTGCTCAAGCGACTGCGCGCCGAGCACGTTGATACGCCGGTCATTTTGCTGACCGCGCGCACGGCCACCGACGACCGCATCAAGGGCCTCGACTGTGGCGCCGACGACTACCTGTGCAAGCCCTTCGAAACAGGCGAGCTGCTGGCACGGTTGCGCGCGCTTGGCCGCCGCAAGAGTGAACTGCTCAACGACGGACTGCTAACCTATGGCGACCTGACGCTTGACCCCGTCGCTCTGACGCTCAGTAGCGCCGGCGGTCAAATCAAGTTGACGCTCAAGGAGTCGCTGCTGCTTGAGCTGTTGCTGACGCGCAAGGCGCTGGTCACCACCAAGGAGATGATCATTGAGAAGCTGTGGGGTCTTGAATCGGATGCCGAGGACAACCACGCCGAGGTCTACATTTCCTTCCTGCGCAAGAAGCTGAGCCACATCCACGCCGACACCGTCATCGAAACGATACGCGGCAGCGGCTACCGACTGAAAGGCGGGCAAGCCCATGTTTAAGCAACTGCGCAACCGGCTGCTACTGCTCAACACCGCTGTCATCAGTATTGTTATGCTGGCCGCCTTTGCCGCTATCTATCTTATGGCCAGCGCCAACGCGACGGCCGCCAACAAGGCCAAGCTGTCGGGCAGCGGCCCGATGACCGACACCTCCGTCACTGTCACCGACCAAGCCGATCCCGACATCGTTATCAACGAAAACGGCCAGCACACGGTGCGCCACTTCGCCGCCGGCGACCAGTCGATGTTCACCGTCGAGGTCGACGAATCCGGCAGCGTTGTCACGGTTGACGCGCCGGCACCGCCGGACAGCGAAGCCTGCCAGCGTTTGGCCAGTCAAGCTTGGCAGCAGCAGCGCAACTACGCCGTGCTGCAGGACAACGGCCGCGACTGGATGTACTGCATCAACCGCGACGGCGCCGCGCTCATCACCGTTACCAACGGCACGCAGGTCACGACAACACAGCCGCCGCAACGGCTCATTGTTTTTCTCGACGTCACCGACTCGCGCGCCGCGCTGACCTCGCTGCTGTGGATTTTTGCCGCTGTCGGACTAGTCATGCTCTTTGTCATCGCCGGCATCAGCCTGCTGTTTGCCAACCGCGCCATCGCACCGGTACAGCAGGCGTGGACGCGACAGAAGCAGTTTGTCGCCGACGCCTCGCACGAGCTCAAGACGCCACTGGCCGTGATTACCGCCAACGCCGACGCGCTGCTGTCCGACGACACGCTGGACGAACGCAGCCGCAGCAAGTGGCTGCATTACATCCGCACCGAAGCGCTGCGCATGGGCAAGCTAATCAACGATATGCTGCAGCTGGCCAAAAGCGACGCGCTGTCCGACCAAACGGCCACCGACGCTGTTGACCTCAGCGCCGCCGTCACCGACGTCGTGCTGGCCATGGAGGCCGTCGCGTTTGAAAAGCAGTTGACGCTGACGCACGACATCGCGCCGCACGTCAGTTTGCGCGGTGATGCCGAATCGCTGCGCCGTGCCGTTGTCATCTTGCTGGACAACGCGTTGAAGTACACGCCGCCGCAGGGCCACATCAGCGTGGCGCTGACGCGCAGCCATCACCAATGCCAGCTGCTGGTCACCAACAGCGGTGAGGCCCTCAGCACCGTACAGCTGAACCGGCTGTTCGACCGCTTCTACCGCGCCGACAGCGCGCGCAATAGCGACAGCGGCGGCTACGGGCTGGGTCTACCCATTTTCAAAAGCATTGTCGAGCAGCACAACGGCAAAATCATAGCCGCCAGCAATCAACAACAAGGCATTTCCTTTGGTTTTACACTAAAATGTACCGTCGATGCTGACACAACTTGACGATACGGAACCTATCGTGTAGTATGGCTTTCGACAGAATACGCAACGCTATGCACTGTCAAACAACTGTTGGAGGGATACTATGTACAACCAAGCCGGCAACATCACCGAGCGCAAGCCATCCTCACCCATTTCGTATCTGACCGGACTGCTCGGCGCACTGTTGGGCGCGCTAATCGGCGCCATCCCGTGGTACATTGTCAGCACGCATTTTGATTTCTTTGTCGGCTACCTCGGCTTTCTCATCGGCATCTGCGCCTTTTTCGGCTACAAACTGTTTCGCGGCGCACGCAATACCGTCTATGCTATCGCCATCGTCATTCTTTGCGCCATTTTCGCTCTGCTGCTCTCCATGTACGCGTCCTGCTTCACGAAGATTTGGGACACGTTTGATGAATACGGCGTTTTTTCCGATTCTGACATGAGTTTTAGCAATCAGTTCGACCTTGTGTTCAAAAGCACCAACAAGGCGCTCGCTGAATCTGAAGTGCAGAAAAAGCTGTTGCCTAGCCTGCTGGTCGGCCTCGGTCTCGGTTTGCTGGGCGTGTTCTCAATGCTCAAGAGCATCACCGGCTACACCAAGAACAAGCCGCAATCGCAGCCGCTGGCGGCCGGCGCAGCCTACCCCGTTTACACGCCGCAGCAGCAACCGCAGTTGAGCGACACCCAGCCGACGCAAGCCCCACCCAAAGACGACCCCGACTGGGACTCATAATTCCAGACATAACAAAACCGCCGTATCAGTGATACGGCGGTTTTTTCCAGTATCTCGCTTACAGACGCGCCACGCCGGTATCGCGGGCGGCCTGCGCCACGGCGGCGGCGACCGCCGGACCGACACGCTTGTCAAACGGCGCCGGAATGATATAGTCGGGCGTCAGCTCATCCAGCGTCAGGATATCGGCAATAGCCTGCGCGGCGGCAATCTTCATCTCATCGTTGATGTCGCTGGCGCGCACATCCAGCGCACCGCGGAAGATGCCGGGGAAGGCCAGCACATTGTTGATTTGGTTGGGGTAGTCGCTGCGGCCGGTGCCCATCACGGCGCAACCGGCAGCCAGCGCGTCGGCCGGATCAATCTCGGGCGTCGGGTTGGCCATGGCAAAGATAATGGGCTCGGGGTTCATCGTCTTGACCATCTCCTGCGTCAGTACATGCGGCGCCGACAGGCCGATAAAGATATCGGCACCCTTGACCACGTCGGCCAGCTGACCTTTTTTCATCTCCAGGTTGGAGATTTTGGCCATTTCCGCTTTCTCGCCGTTGAGGTGGTCGCGACCGGCGTAGATGGCGCCCTTGGTGTCGCACAGAATGACCTTGCGCAATCCCATGCTCATCAGCAGGCGCGTCACGGCGATGCCGGCGGCGCCCGAGCCGTTGACAACGACCTCCATGTCGGCCAGATTGCGCTTGGTCAGCCGCATGGCGTTGATCATCGCGGCGACGGTGACCACGGCGGTGCCGTGCTGGTCGTCGTGGAAGATGGGGATGTCGCAGCATTCCTTCAGCCGGCGCTCAATCTCAAAGCAGCGCGGCGCCGAGATGTCCTCAAGGTTGACGCCACCGAAGCTGCCGGCCAGCAGTTTGACCGTTTCAACAATCACGTCAACCTCCTTGGAGCGGATGCAGAGCGGAAAGGCGTCGACATCGCCAAAGGTCTTGAACAGCACGCACTTGCCCTCCATGACCGGCATACCGGCCTCGGGGCCGATGTCACCCAGACCCAGCACGGCCGTGCCGTCGGTCACGACCGCCACAAGGTTGTGTCGGCGCGTCAGCGTGTAGGACAAATCAACATCCTTCTGAATGGCAAGGCAGGGCTCGGCCACGCCCGGCGTGTAGGCCACCGACAAATCCTCGCGGTCGTTGACCGGCGCGCGACTGATGACTTCGATTTTTCCGCCCCACTCGGCGTGCTTTTCCATGGCCTTCTGTCTGTAGTCCATCGTTTTCACCCTCACAGTCCTAAATTCAAATCGTCAATTATGGCGCGGATGGCCGCACCCGATTGCTGGAACAGTTCTCTTTCGCGCGGTGTCAGCTGCAACATCAAGTAGTCGTAGACGCCCTCGCCGTTAATCATCGACGGCATCGACATAGCCACGCCCGACACGCCGTAGACGTCGGTCAGCTCGGTCGACACGGTGCGAATGGTGTTCTGGTTTTTCACCAGCGACTCGACCAGCGATGTCACCGCCACGGCAATGGCGTAGTGTGTCACGCCCTTGTGCTTGATAATCTCGGCACCCGCCGTTTTCACCTCGCTGGCAATGCGCTGCTTGTCCTGCTCGCTGAACAGCAGACCGCCGTCAAGGCAGAAATCATAGACATTTTTGCCCGCGATATGCGTGGCGCTCCACGCCGGCAGCTGGGTGTCGCCGTGTTCGCCGATGATGTAGCCGTGAATGTTGCGCACATCAATCTGAAACTGCTGACTCAGCAAAAAGCGGAAGCGCGCGCTGTCCAGCGTCGTGCCGGTGCCCATCACGCGGCCGTGCGGCAGTCCCGTCCAGCGCTGAAACAAGTAGGTCAGCACATCGACGGGGTTGGACACGACCAAAACCACGCCGCCGTTGTAGTACTTCATGACATTGTCGCAGATGTCCTTGGCAATGCCGGCGTTCTTGCGCGCCAGATCCATGCGCGTCTCGCCCGGTTTACGCGCCAGTCCGGCGGTTACAACAATAACATCGCAGTCCTTGACGTCTGAGTAATCGCCGGCATAGATGTTCATCTGCCCCAAAAACGACAGACCGTGGTTGATGTCCATCACCTCGCCGTAGGCTTTGTCCTTGTTGACGTCAATGAGCACCAGCTCACTGACCGTCTGCTGCAGCGACATGGAAAAAGCAATTGAAGCACCGACATAGCCGGCGCCAATAATAGCTACCTTAGATTTGGCTTTATGAAACAACGAAATCGCCCCCTTATACATTGAATGGGCTAATCCTACCACGCGTCTCACAGGCGGTCAATGGTCAAAACGCACGATAACAACGCGCCTAAGTCGACAATAATCTCGATTATGCCCACCTCGACTTGCACCTCGCCTTGCATTGTGGTAAAATCACAGGTATCGTATGTGACTCAAAATCGGAAAGGAGACAAGCCTATGCCAAACCAACAGCTGGCGGCCATTGTCGACAACATGGAGAAAGCGATTTTCGGCAAACGGCAGTCCGCCGAGCTAATGCTCATGGCGCTGCTTTGCCGAGGCCATATACTCATTGAGGACGTGCCCGGCGTGGGCAAAACCTCGCTCGTCTCGGCACTGGCCAAGAGCGTCAACTGCTCCTTCCGCCGCATTCAGTTTACGCCCGACCTCATGCCCAGCGACATTACCGGCTTTACCGTTTACAACCAGAAATCGGGCGACTTTATCTTCCGCGAGGGTCAAATCATGGCCTCCTTTGTGTTGGCCGACGAAATCAACCGTGCCTCGCCCAAGACGCAGTCGGCGTTGCTTGAGGCCATGGAGGAGGCGCAGGTCACCGTCGACGGCATCACGCACCCACTGCCCAGCCCGTTTATGGTCATGGCGACGCAGAACCCCGTCGAATACGTCGGCACCTACCCGCTGCCCGAGGCGCAAATCGACCGTTTTCTCATGCGCATTGAGCTGGGCTATCCCGACAAACGGCATGAGGCCAATATCCTCAAGCACTACCAGACCGTCAGCCCGCTGTCTCAGCTGACCGCCGTGCTCGACGGCCCGACCGTTGTCATGGCGCAGGAACTGGTGCGCAAAGTCTACGTCGACGACCTCATTCGCCAGTACATCGTCAACTTGTCCGACTACACGCGCCACCACACCTCAGTCACGCTGGGCGTCAGCCCGCGCGGCAGTCTGGCGCTCTGTCACGCCGCGCAGGCCTGCGCGCTTTACAACAACCGCAACTTTGTGCTGCCCGACGACGTCCGGCAGCTGGCCATACCCGTGCTGTCGCACCGCATCATTCTCAAGCAGGACGCCAAAATGACCGGCCTGTCGCCCACGAGCATTGCCCAGCAGGCGCTCGACCGCGTGCCGGCTCCGCTTGTAAAGCTGTGAAAAAGCTCAAGCCCAGGCTGCGCATCTCCTATCTTTTTCTGCTCATCTCCGTCACCGCGGTCGCCGCTTACTTCGGAGGTCCGGTTGCTTATGCCCTTTTTTACCTCGCCGTTCTTATGCTGCTCATTGCGCCCGCCTACATCGCGCTGCTGCGCCGTTGCGTGCGCGTCTCTTTTCATCAGCCGGACGAACGGCTGGTCAGCGGCACCAGCACGGCGTTGTCGCTGTGGGCTGAGAACACCAGTTTTTTGCCGTTACCCTTATTCGACTGCATGGTTCAGTCCGATTTACAGGGCTGGGAACAGCAGATGAAGCTCAGCTTTCCGCTGCCACCCAAGTCCACGCACACCACCAACATCGCCCTCACCTTCCAGTATCGCGGCAGCTACGCCTTCACCGTCGAAAACGGCATTTTCAGCGACGCGTTCGACATCCTGCGACTCAGAAAGCCCATCAACTGCCGCCATCTGGTGACCGTCTATCCCCACCTGCGACCCGTGCAATCGATAAAACGCAGTCGCATTCTGTCCGAGTACGAGGAGCGCTACTTCAAGCGCGGTCTGGAGGACAACGGCCTGTACAGCGAGGTGCGCGAATACCAGCCCGGCGACAGCCAGTCGCGCATTCACTGGAAGCTGTCTGCCAACAAGGACCTGCTGATGTCCAAGCTCTACGAAACCAGCGACGACGACAACCTGCTGCTGTGGCTTGACCTTAACCGTCCGCTCGCAACCGACAGTCTGCAACAGCAGGAAAAGGTCATCGAGCTGACGCTGTCGGTCGTCCACTACTGCCTTGAGCGCCGGCTGCCGTTCTCGCTCTGCTATATGCAGGACGGTGCGCTGGTGTCGCACGACGGCCGCGACCCCTCTGACTTCGAGCCGTTGTATACCATCCTCGCCGGCGTGCAGTTCAGCAGCGCCGTGTCGCTCAATGACGTCGTTACCCACCGGCCGGCCGTGCGCGAAACGCTGGTGTTTACCGCCATGCCCGACCAAGGGCTGCAGCAATTTCTCGACAACCCCAACCGCCGCGTCGAGGCCTTTGTCGTCACCGACGACGTCACGCGCTGGAATTTGTACCAGCCCACGCGCGCCTTGTCCGTGTTTGCCATGAGCGCCTTCGATATGCCGGCGCGCGTACTGGAGGGTTAGCCATGGAAACAACCTCCAGACGCACACTGCGCATCTCGCGAACCGTCGATTTGCTGCTGGCCGCTGGCCTCTCCTTTTGCCTATTGCAGGCGCTGGGCAGCTACTTTATTCTCCCCATAGAGCCGCTCTTTTTGCTCTCACGCCTGCTACTGCTCGGCGTCATTATCGGCGTTCTGCAATTCAAGCCGGTCCGCTGGACGGTGTTGGGCCTGCTGGCCGTGTTGGCACTCATCTCGCTGCTGCAAGCGCTTAACACCGAGACCACCTTTTGGACGCCTGCCCTGCAACAGTACACGCAGTGGCTGACGCGCTTTGCCACCGTCGCCGCGCGTCCGCACGATGTCTACGTTCCGCTGACCTACACGCTGCTGACGCTGATTATCTACCTACCCATCTACCTGCTCATGCGTGTACATCTGCACACACCGCTGTTTTTGGCCGGTGCCGCTGTTTTCATCGCGCAGAGCATGTTCAAAACCGGCCTCGACTGGCTGCTGTTCATCGTCTTTCTGCTGTTGCTGGCGCTCAGCGCCGCGCGACAGATTTACAGCCAGCGCACGCATGAAAAACCGTTCCGCGCCGCGGCCGGCGTACTGCCCCTCTGTCTGCTGCTGGCGCTCTGTGCCGGTCTTTTACCCAAGCCCGACAATGCGCTGCCGCTGCCCGCCATCAACGAGCTGGCCAACAAGCTGGGTCTCAGCTTTCTCAGCAAATCGGCGCTGTTCAGCACCGGCTTTACCGGCACCACGCTGAGCGACGGCGATTTGGGCGGAGGACGCCGCGCCAACAATATGCGTATGCTCAGTGTCAGCAACGGCTACAGCACCTATCTGCGCGGCCACACCTTCGACACCTACACCGGCCGCAAATGGGAGCGCTCCGACCAGACGCTGCGCGACTTTACGCCGTTTGTCAACAATGCCGACCTGCCGCCGGAATCGACGCGCAGCACGACCATTACCTACCATGCGCTGCGCACCGATGTGCTGCTGCAGCCGACGCTGCTGATTGACGCCCAAACCAGGACGCTCGGTCTGCCGTTGATGACCACCCACAATGGCACACTCTTCACCGACGGCGACAAATCCGAGGGCTTTACCTACACCGTCACCTCCTATTATCCGCGCCTGACGACCGACGCATACGAGAACGTACTGCGTGGCAGCGTATCGCCGTTGCAGCTGTTTACGGGCGGCACACTGGCCGTCAGCAGTGCCATCCCACCTTACGCCGCGCCGCTGATGCAATACTTTACCGCGCTGAGCGACGTCAACGATCTAATGCTGCCCAGCTCGTTGCCGACACGTGTCGGCGCGCTGGCGTACGAGCTGACCGCCGGCCACAGCAACGATTACGACAAGGCCAACGCCATCGCCGAGTACCTGCGCAACGAGTTTACCTACACCACCGACATGGAGGAAACACCCGAGGGAGAGGACTTTGTCGACTATTTCCTGTTTGAGCAAAAGAAGGGCTACTGCACCTACTTTGCCTCCGCCTTTGTTGTGCTGTGCCGCAGCGTCAATATTCCGGCGCGCTACGCCTCCGGCTTTGTGCTGGTGCCCGACGGCAAACCGGGCCAGTTTTCGGCCACCGGCAATCAGGCGCACGCCTGGGGCGAGGTCAACTTCCCCGGCATTGGCTGGGTGGCCTTTGAGTCAACGCCGCCTTACGGCGGCTACGGCGACCCCGTCGCCGCGCCGACCGCCACCCCCGCGCCGTCGGCCACGCCGCGCCCGTCACGCACACCGCGTCCCTCGCTGACGCCGCGCCCGTCAACCACCGCGCCCGTCACCTCGGTCGCGCCCAGCACCGCGCCTACGCCTGTGGCCTCGACGGCCAAAGCCTTCCCGCTGTGGGTGCTGTGGATAGTGCTGCCGCTAGCGCTTTTGGCACTATGGCTGTCCGCCTGCCGACGCCGCAACAAGCACCGCTACACCATTATCAACAGTGGCGGCAGCGACGGGCTCAAGCTGCTGTGGAAAACCATTTTGTCCACCATGCCCGCCTTTGACCTACCCAGAAACGAGCACGAGACACTGCGCGAGTACGCGCTGCGCCTTACCTCCGAGCTGTCGCCGCTTGAGCTGCGACCCGCCGCCAACGAACTGGACGCGCTGGTGTTCGGCCAGATTGAGCCCGAGCCCGACACCTACGGCGACTGCTACACCGCCTGGCTGGCCGCGCTCAAGCAGCGCAACGGCACCAAATACTTCGTCCGCCGCCATCTGCTCGGCCGCCTGTAAGGGAGGGCTTGCCATGCACGTCAACTGTCTGATTGTCGACGACGAGCAACCGCTGAGCGTCAGCACCTGCGAGTTTTTCAGCCATTTCGGCGTGACCGCTCATTGGGCGGCCACCGCTGACGACTGCCTGGCCTTTCTCAGACAAAACAGCGCCGACCTCATTCTGCTCGACATCAACCTCGGCAGCAGCTCCGGCTTCACGCTGTGCGCGACACTGCGCGCCACCACCGATGTTCCCATTCTGTTCATCAGCGCCCGTTGCAGCGAGGACGACATGCTGCTGGCACTCAACATCGGCGGCGACGACTACATACAGAAGCCCTATTCGCTCAGCGTGCTGCTGGCCAAGGTCAAGGCGGTGCTCAAGCGGCGTCAGCCCAGCGCGCCCGAGGCGCTCTGCTTTGGCAACTGCCGCCTCGACGCCGTCAACGGCACGCTGACCCGCGACGGCAGGCCCGTCATGCTAACCGCCATGGAGTTTAAGCTGCTCTGCTATCTGGCCAAGCACAGCGGCCGCGTTGTCGGCAAGGAGGAGCTGTTTGCCAACGTGTGGCAGGACAGCATCACCGGAGACGGCACGCTCAACGTCCACATCCGCCGCCTGCGCGAGAAAATCGAGCCCGACCCCAACCACCCGACCTACATCAAAACGAGTTGGAAAAGCGGCTACCGTTTTGACCCCCAACCACAGCCATGAGCCTGCGCCGATACGTCATCGCGCTGACGCTGATTGTCGCGCTGGCCGCCGCATTGCTGTGGCAGACCGACCCATCGGACGACAACCGCCTTGACGCCGGTGCCGTCAACGACCTGTACAAGACCATTGACGCCGACCCGGACGGCTATGTCTCCGGCGCGCGTGCGCTGCCCGCCGCGCCCTATCGGTACGCACTGTTTGACAGCAACGGACAACTGCTGGCGTCAACCGACGCTTCGCGATTCACCGACTTCAACGCCGCGGTGGTCCACCGCGACACCTTGCTGCCGCTGCAAAATAACGGCACGCTGGCCATATACAATGAGCAGGCAGCGCAATTCTCCGCCTATCGCCGCCATGTCGCCACAGGCCTGCTGGTGGGACTGTTGGCGCTGTATCTCTTGGGGCTGCTGTTGTTATACCGGCTCGACCGGCGGGTACTCAACCCCTTCCGCAAGCTGCAGACCTTCGCCACCGATGTCGCGGCGGGCGACTTTTCCACCGCGCTAACCATGGAGCGCGACAACACCTTTGGCGCCTTCACCGAGAGCTTTGACCTCATGCGCGCCGAGCTGGCCGCCGCCAAAGAGACCGAACAGCGCGTCAACCAGAGCAAAAAAGAACTGGTCGCCTCGCTCAGCCACGACATCAAGACACCGGTCGCCTCCATCCGCGCTGTCGCCGAGCTGATGAGTCTGCAAACCGACGACGACAAGCTGAAACAACAGCTGACCACCATCGAGTCCAAGGCCGACCAAATCAACCTGCTGATTAACAACCTGTTCCACGCCACGATGGAGGATATGGAGCAGCTGACCGTCACACCCGTGGCCACCGACAGCGCCGACCTGCTGCGTTTGCTGCAACAGGCCGACAGCACCGGCACCGCGCTACTGCCAGCGCTGCCGCCCTGCACTGTCATGGCCGACGCGCTGCGGCTGGCGCAGGTGTTTGACAACATCTTTGCCAATGCCGTCAAATACGCCGGCACACCGGTCGACGTCACCTGCGCCGACAATGTTGACGCACTGACGTTAACGCTGGCCGACCGCGGCGGCGGCGTATCGCCCGAGCAGCTGCCACTGCTGGTTAAAAAATTCTATCGGGGCAGCAATGCCGTCGGACGGCAGGGCAGCGGACTGGGGCTCTACCTCTCCCAGCACTTCATGCAGCGCATGGGCGGCGATTTGACAGTCACCAACACGCCGACCGGACTGGCCGTCACCGTTATACTGAGCAAAGCCGAGATTTAAGAAAGAGTTAAGAAACGCGCAAAGACTCTGTTAGCTTGACAGCGTAAGATAAGACTGTACTTAGGCAGTCTTATCTTTTTTATGTAGGAGGTCACCCCATGAGCCAAGCCGTTATTACAGCCGACAAGCTGAGTAAAACCTTTTCCACCGGCGGCAACCAGCACCACGTTTTGAAGAATCTCGACCTTGAAATTCGTGCCGGCGAGTTTACCGTCATCATGGGCGCGTCAGGCGCGGGAAAATCGACACTGCTCTACGCGCTGTCGGGCATCGACCGTCCGACGTTGGGCAGCGTCACCTTTGACGGCCAGTGCATCAGCGACTACACCGAAGACAAGTTGGCCGTCTTCCGCCGCAAGCACTGCGGCTTTGTCTTCCAACAAATCTACCTGCTCGACAACATGAGCCTGCTCGACAACTGCATGGCCGCCGGTCTGCTGATTCAAAAAAACCGCAAGCAGGTGGCAGACCGCGCCGAATCGCTGTTGGCGCAACTTGCCCTGACCCAACGCGAGTATCAAAAATTCCCGGCACAGGTCTCGGGCGGCGAGGCACAGCGCGCCGGACTGGCGCGCGCACTCATCAACAATCCGTCGGTGCTGTTTGCCGACGAGCCGACCGGCGCGCTCAACTCAGCCGCCGGCACCGCCGTGCTCGACGCGTTGACCCACTTCCACAGCGGCGGCCAAACGGTCGTCATGGTCACCCACGACATGAAGTCGGCGCTGCGCGGCAATCGCGTCATCTACCTCAAGGACGGCGTTGTCTGTGGCGAGTGCCACCTCGGCGCCTACACCGGCAGTGATACCGCGCGTCACGAGCAGCTGCACAGCTTTCTCATCGAAATGGGGTGGTGATATGAAGCCCATTTTCGCCATAGCGCGCGCCAGCCTCGCCCGCAACAAGGGGCAGGCCGTCAGCCTGTTTATCTTCGCGCTGTTCGCCGCCTTTATGCTCAACTCGGGGCTACTGCTATCGCTCAATTTCGCATCCTTCTTCGACCAAAAGAGCCAGGAGACCAACGGCCCGCACTTTTCCGTCGTTGAGAGCGGCAAGCGCTACCAGCCCGAGCAACTTGCCTTTTTAACCGAGTACGCCGGCGTCACGCAGGCCGAAGTCCAGCCGCTACTGGCCGGTCAAGGCGACATCCAATACAACGGCAGCAAAATGCCAGCCTTCTTTTTGTACGACACCATCGAAACGCAACGTGACATCGGACGCTTCCAGCTGACAGGCACCAGCCAACCGCTGACTGACGACGGCATTTACGTGCCCAACATCATGAATGTGGGCGGCGGCTACCGCCTCAACGACGACTTTACCGTGCTGTACCACGATCGCGAGTTTACCTTCACCATAAAAGGCTTTACCGAAGAGACATTTTACGGCGCGCTGACCACGCAGGCCTACCGCTTCTTCATCACGCCCGCCGCACAACAACACTTGCTCGACCAAATGCCCGAGCTGGACGCCCGGCTGCTCAGCGCCCGCATGACCGATCCGGCCGACGCGCTTGACCTACAGCTGGCGTTTGACAAGCAGTTCTTTTTCAGTGGCGCGGCGTCCTCCGAGCTCTATTTTCCGCAATACTACGGCGCGGTCAAGGATATGCGCACCTTTATGTCCAATATCTCCTCCACCGTGCTGCTTCTCTTTGCCGCCATTCTGCTCATTATCTGCCTTGTTGATGTCCGATTCCGTATCGCCAACAGCATCGAAAAAAACATGAGCAACAACGGCGCGCTCAAAGCGATGGGCTACACCAACCGACAGCTGTCACTGGCTTTTCTGCTCCAGTTTGTCGCCGTCACGTTGTTTGGCGTGCTCGCTGGCATCGGCATTGCGTATCTTGTGCTGCCCGCCGTGTCCTCCATCTTAGAGGCGCAAACAGCGCTGCACTGGCGACAGGGGTTTGACTGGCTGTCCAGCGGTCTTACGCTGGCGCTCATTGTCGGCGCCTGTATCATCGTCGTGCTGCTCTGTACCCGCAAAATTAAAAAGCTGCCGCCACTCACGGCACTGCGCGGCGGTCTGACCACTCACAGCTTTAAGCGCAACCACCTCCGGCTGGATACCAGTCACGGCAGGCTGTCCTGGCTGCTGGCGCTCAAAACGGTCATTCAAAACAAAGGGCAAAGCATCTCAGTCGCCGTCATCGTCGCGCTGGTCTCCTTTGCCGCCGTAGCCGCGCTGTCGGTGCAGCACAACATCGGCTCCGACCCCGAAGAATTTCTCAAAATCATTGCCGGCGAGCTGCCCGACTGCGCCTTTATGGTCCGCGAGCCCGCCGACGCGCCGGCCATCTACCAGTCGATTCAGCAGGACACCGGCGTCCGCAAGACCTTCTACTACGACAACCGGCCGTTGATGGCCAGCGACATCGGCGCCACCGCCATCATCAGTGACCACTTTGAGCTGTTTGAGGGTCGGCTGCTCTACAAAGGCCGCTTTCCCAAGCACGACAACGAGGTAACGCTCAGCAGCATTCTGTCCCGGCAACTCGGCGTCGGCATTGGCGACAGCGTCTCGCTCAAATGCAACGGCGACGCGCAAACCTTCATCGTCACCGGCCTGTTGCAGACGATCAACGATAGCGGGCTGGCTGCCGCACTGACCCAAGAGGGCTACAAGCGCCTCTTCGCCGATTTCAAACCCACCTTTCTCTACGTCTATCTGAATGCAGATGCTGACGTCGACACCTACATCAATCAACTGTCACAACGATTTGACGGCGCCTTCGCCACCACCACCAATCTGGCCGAGCTGGCCAGCGCGCAGATGAGCGTCTACGGCGACATTTTCGGCGCCATCACCGCCGTCATTCTGGCCATCACCGGCGCGGTCATTGCGCTGGTCATCATGCTGGTGCTCAAGGCCATCATCCTGCGCCGAAAGCGCGACTACGGCATTCAAAAAGCGCTCGGCTTCACCTCATGGCAGCTCATGACGCAAACGGCGCTCAACATTATGCCCGTCGTCGTGCTGGGCGTGGCGGTCGGCGGTACAATCGGCTTCTTCGGCTTCAACAGCCTGTTCGTCGCGCTGATGAGCAGTATGGGCATTATGAACGCCGCACTGCCCGCACCACTGGTGCTGACACTCGTGCTGTGCACCCTGCTCTGCCTCGCCGCCTACGGACTGGCTCTACTCTTCACCGCCCAAATCAAGAAAATCACACCCTACATCCTGCTCAGCGAATAGACGCAAAAGAGGACGCTCAACCGAGCGTCCTCTTTTGATTTTTTAGCGCGCATCTCTGCGCCCGACAAGATAGTCAATGCTGGTAGCAAACAAGTCCGCCAGCTTGCATAAGATCGGCACTGGAATATTCAAATTGCCGCGTTCGTAGTCGGAATAGGTCGTCTGATGCACCCCCAAGTAATCGGCCATCTGTGCCTGTGTCATGTCCCGATCCTCGCGCAGATTGCGGATGCGTTCATACATGGCGCTCACCTCAGCACCATTATGCAATAAGGGAATATACCTTATTGACTTTTAAGGGAAATTACCTTAGAATTGCAGCATCGCACATAAAGGAGGACAAAAGCACGTGACGGAACAGACTAACAACCTTGAGGCAATGGTATCACGTATCGGCGCAAGCGTAGCAGAGACTACCGCACTGCTGCGCAATGTAAGGGCAATGGCTCGTATTGCAGAACAACAGCTAGAAGAAATACAGCAAAAAACAGAAGAGCTATACTGCGAATTAGAGGACACGAGCAGTTGGTAAAATTAACAAAAGCTCGGAACCTCGTTCCGAGCTTTTGTACTAACGTTATTCTACTCGCCCATCGCCGCGCGGTCGACGATGACCGTGGCGTCGGGGTGCAGCAGCAAGAACGAACCGGGGTTGTTGGTGCTGATGCGGCCGCTGAACAAATCCTTGATAATCGGCGCCTTGACCGCGCCGGTGGCAATCATCACAATCTTGCGCGCGCTCATAATCGTGCCGATGCCCATCGTCAGCGCCTGCGTCGGCACCTTGGACGGGTCGTCGCCGAAGAAGCGGGCGTTGGCCTGCAACGTCGACGGCGTCAGGTCGGTCAGGTGCGTACCGGCGTGCAGCGCCGCCTCCGGCTCGTTAAAGCCGAGGTGGCCGTTGACGCCAATGCCCAGCAGCTGCAAATCAATGCCACCGGCGGCGGCAATCGCGGCGTCATAGGCGGCGCACTCGGCGGCGGGGTCCTTGGCCTCGCCGTTGGGCAGGTGGATGTTCTCCGGCTTGATGTTGATGTGGTTAAACAAATTGTCGCGCATGAAGTAGTCATAGCTCTGGTCGTTGGACTTGAGGATGGGATAATACTCATCGAGGTTGTAGCTGACCACGCGCGAAAAATCGAGCGCGCCCGCCTTGTTCATGGCTGCCAAACGGTTGTACAGCCCCACCGGCGTGCCGCCGGTTGCCAGACCCAGCACCGTGTCCGGCTTCTGCCAAATCTGCTCGGCAAACAGCGCGGCGGCGACGGAGCTGGCCTCCTCGTAGTTGTTGACAATGATTTTTTTCATGACAATCGCCCTCCTTCTTATATGGCAAACACTAATACTGCTGCGCCCAGAAAATGCGCGTCGGCGACGGCTTTCCGCAGACCACGCAATGACCCGGCTCGGTGTGCTCAAAGGGGATACAGCGGCTCTTCATGCCGGTGACCTCGGTCACCTTGTCCTCGCAGGCCTCGTCACCACACCAGTGCGCGCGGTAGAAGCCGGGCTGGTTCATCTCCTCCAGCTTGTCGGCGTCATATGTCCGGCTCTCCAGATTCTGCTTGGCCTTGTCAAACAGCGCCTGCTGAATGTCCTCCAGCAGCTGCGGCAGCTTGGACACCACGTCAGCCAGCTCTACCGTCATCTTTTCGCCGCTGTCACGCCGCGCCAGCACGCACTGACCGCTTTCCAAATCGCGCGGGCCCAGCTCGACGCGCACGGGGATGCCCTTCATCTCATACTCGGCAAACTTCCACCCCGGCGACTGGTCGCTGGCGTCCATTTTAACGCGCACACCGGCGGCTTTGAGCTCGGTAAACAGCTTGTCGCAGGCGTCCAACACGCCCGGTTTCTGCTGCGCGACCGGCACAATGACGACCTGCGTCGGCGCCACGCGCGGCGGCAGCACCAAGCCCGAGTTGTCGCCGTGTGTCATAATCATGCCGCCAATGCTGCGCGTCGTCAGACCCCACGACGTCTGGTGCGGGTTCTTCAATTTGTTATCCTTATCGGTAAAGGCAATCTCAAAGGCCTTGGCAAAGCCGTCGCCAAAATAGTGCGTTGTCGCCGACTGCAACGCCCTGCCGTCGTGCATCATGCACTCAATGGTGTAGGTGTTGACCGCGCCGGCAAACTTCTCGCTCTGCGTCTTGACGCCCTTGACCACCGGCATGGCCAGCAGGCTCTCGTACATATCGGCATAGATGTCGAGCATACGCAGCGTCTCGACCATCGCCTCCTCGGGCGTCGCGTGCAGCGTATGACCCTCCTGCCAGACCAGCTCGCGGCCGCGCAGCAGCGGGCGCGTCGTTTTCTCCCAGCGCACCACGGTGCACCATTGGTTATACAGCTTGGGCAAGTCGCGCCACGACTGTACAATGTGCGCGTAGTGCTCGCAGAACAGCACCTCCGACGTCGGTCGGAAGCACATGCGCTCGGCCAGCTCCTCGCTGCCGCCGTGCGTGACCCACGCCACCTCGGGCGCAAAGCCGACTACATGGTCCTTTTCCTTTTGCAGCAGCGACTCGGGAATCAGCGGCGGCAGCAGCACATTTTCATGACCCGTCGCCTTAAAATCGCCGTCCAGCTTGCCGACAATGCGCTCCCAAATGGCGTAGCAGTAAGGGCGCATGATGATAAAGCCCTTGGCCGACGTGTAGTCAATCAGCTCGGCTTTCTTCACCACATCGGTGTACCACTGGGCAAAATCGACCTCCATGTCGGTAATCTGTTCTACCTTCTTTTTGTTGTCCACGTTGCACTCACCTCGTTGTTTACGTCGTTGTATTATATCGGTGCGCGCGCGCCTTGTCAATCACGCCGACGCCCGTCCAACCATACAATGGAGTATCCGAAAGGCAAGGAGGAGCGGCGATGAGCGCCTACACCAAAATCTTTTTACGGCCCGGCGAAAACGAGCTGATCGAGACCGACATCACACTCAAGCCCGACGCGCGCAGCGCCGTATTCGGCGTCGTGCGCGACGAGCAGGGTCGCCCCATAGAACAAGCGACGGTGCTGCTGTTTGAAATGCACGCCGACGAGCGCCTGACGCCGCTGACACAGGCCTTCACCGACGACACCGGCCAGTTTATCTTCGGCCACCTGACTGCCGGTCGGCTGTACGTCATCCAAGTCTTCAAAAACGCCGTCAAGCTGCGCGAGCTGGAAATAACCGTTAGTGACAACGACTGAGCCGCTATGGTATACTGGCCGCGGAGGCGAACACCTATGAATATTTATCGTGATTTAACCCAGCTTGTCGGCAACACGCCGCTGCTTGAGCTGTCACGCTACGGCGCGGCGGCGGGCTGCCGCGCGCGTTTGGTCGCCAAGCTGGAGCTGTTTAACCCGCTGTCCAGCGTCAAGGACCGTGTGGCGCTGGCCATGCTCGACGACGCCGAGGCCGCAGGAGCCATCAGGCCCGGCAGCGTTATCATCGAGCCGACATCGGGCAACACCGGCATCGGGCTGGCCTTTGCCTGCGCCGTCAAAGGGTACCGGCTGATGCTCACCATGCCCGATACCATGAGCGCCGAGCGACGCGCCATACTGACCGCGCTGGGCGCCGAGCTGGTGCTGACACCCGGTAGCGGCGGCATGACCGCCGCGGTAAACAAAGCCAAGGAGCTGCACGCGGCAACGCCCGACAGTTTTATCCCGCAGCAGTTTGAAAACCCCGCCAACGCGGCGGCGCACGAACAGACCACCGGCCCTGAAATCTGGCGCGATACCGACGGACAGGTCGATGTCTTTGTCGCCGGTGTCGGCACCGGCGGCACGGTCACCGGCGTCGGTCACGTACTCAAGCAGCACAAGCCGTCGGTGCGCGTCGTGGCTGTCGAGCCGGCCGCCTCGCCCGTGCTGTCGGGCGGCACAGCCGGCTCGCACCCACTACAGGGCATTGGCGCCGGTTTTGTACCCGCCGTGCTCGACACCGCCATCTACGACGAGATTGTCCGCGTCACCCGCGAGCAGGCGGTTAACGCCGCGCGGCAAGTCGCCAAAACCGAGGGGCTGTTAATCGGCCTGTCCGGCGGCGCGGCGCTGCACGCCGCCACCCAAATCGCCGCGCACCCCGACATGACCGGCAAAATGATTGTCGTGCTGCTGCCCGACACCGGCGAGCGCTACCTGTCGGTACCCGACTTTTTGGTATAAAGCAAACTAGCACCGGTCAGACAATGGCCGGTGTTCGTCAGGCAATAACGCGGGACAACGGGGAGCGCGTGCAGCAGAAGCTTATTTTGGCGAAAAGGCAGCGAAAAGGCTAAAGAAACAGGATGATACGCGCGGCGCTGCAACACCTGATTGGCCACCGCTAACCGGAGAAACTATCAGATTTTGCATCCTGACTGGAACAGATAATATTGGAGGTGAAACTGTGATATCAAATTTTGAATTTGTTGAGATTGTCAAAAGGTACTTTTCTTTTTTGGTTAGCCATTTTTACTATGAGTTGCTGAATGGCAAACATGCCACCCACAGCATGCTATATGATGTGAGCTATGGCGGCAAAGAAAAGGTTATTTCAATATCATATGAGTTTCCTTCTGATTATCTGCAAATAATTATATTCGATTTATTAGATGGAAAATTATCTGACTATGACGACCGCAAACACACTCATTTCCTATCAGAATTTAACAGGGAAATATATTCCAACATAACGCAGGATGCAATGCAAAAAAATCACCTCTTTTTTTCACAGCATATACCTCACAGCGATATTGAAAGACGGCTGATAAAACGGGCGAAAGAGCTACGGTTATATATGTTGCATTCATCATCAACTGCTCAGCGCCCTGATGCTTAAGGCGCCCAACCGTTAATGAACGTACTAAACAAAAAGGAGGGTAATAGAATGAGCCTCATCACTTGGTTGGAAGATTGGTACGATTCAAATTGTTATGACGATTGGGAGCAAGAATTCGGTGTCAAAATTTCTACTTTGGGTACGGGAGGGTGGTTGGTGCTCATTGATATTATTTATACCGAGTACGAGCACACTCCATTTGATAGTGTATGTATAGATAGAAGCGACGTTGATTGGATTAGTTGCAGCAAACTCGATGGGGCGCTCAAATGTGCAGGCGGTCCGAAAAATTTGCATGAGTTGCTCCAAATTGTCAAGTGCTGGATGGACGACAACAGACCGACCGGCCTTAAGTCTGAGAAATAACTGCATCTGGCGATAGTGCAACCAGCGGCATTCTCGCCTCGACTACCACCGCCGACGGCAATACCACGACGCTGACCTACAGCAATTGCGACTGTGTGACCTCGCAGATGAGTGTCGGTGTCAATGCTTTCGTTTTAAAGGTAGTTTATCCGCTATACTCTTAACAGTGCGCCATAATCCCCATATGTGTTACTGTGTTGAACATGAATATTGAGAGTTTAGCTTGTTTCTGACACACCCTAGGTAACCGGCTGATTAGCTATAAAAGCACGCAGACGGCGCAGTACCGCCACTATCAGGATAATATGCGGATGAGCAAGCGGGTGGGCAGTCCGGCGGCGCGGCGCCGCACGCCGCCACCCAAATCGCCCAACACCCCGATATGACGGGCAAAATGATTGTTGTGCTGCTGCCCGACACCGGCGAACGCTACCTGTCGGGGCCCGACTTTCTGGTGTAAATAAGAAAACGCGGACACGATTGTGCCGCAATATGAAGCGTTGATCATTGACAAAAAGCCCCCTGATGCAGGAACGCAGAACTGCATCAGGGGGTAATTTATATGTGGGATACAATCTCTCTCGTCGGGCAAGCTGTTCCTTTTCTGCTTCTACAATGGCTCACTCCATGCTCATTTGGTCGCCGCTGTCAAAGCTCAGTCCCAGGTGTTCGTAAGCCTTGCGGGTGACGACGCGGCCGCGTGGCGTGCGGTTGAGAAAGCCCATTTGCAGCAGATAGGGCTCGTAGACGTCCTCGATGGTGACCGACTCCTCGTTGATGGTCGCGGCCAGCGTGTCTAAGCCGACGGGGCCGCCGCCGTAGTTGTCAATCATGGAGCGCAGCATGCGCCGGTCGGTCTCGTCAAGACCCAGCGCGTCGATTTCCATTTTGCCGAGCGCGTGGTCGGCCACCTCGCGGGTGATGATGCCGCCGCCGACAACCTGTGCGAAGTCGCGCACACGGCGCAGAATGCGGTTGGCGATACGCGGCGTGCCACGGCTGCGCGACGCGATTTCACGCGCGCCGTCGTCCTCAATGGCGATGGATAAAATGCCCGCCGAGCGCTTGACGATGGACATCAGTTCCTCGGCGGTGTACAACTCAAGCCGCTGCACCATGCCGAAACGGGCGCGCAGCGGCGATTGAATTTGACCGGCGCGCGTCGTAGCGCCCACCAGTGTAAAGCGCTTGATGGGCATACGGATGGAGCTGGCGCCTTGGCCCTTTTGCAGCACAATGTCAATGACAAAGTCCTCCATGGCCGAGTAGAGAATCTCCTCGACCGTGCTGTTGAGACGGTGGATTTCATCGATAAAGAGTACGTCATACTCTTGCAGTCCGTTGAGAATGGCGGCCAAATCACCGGCGCGGTCGAGCACCGGACCCGATGTGGCGCGCATATTGACGCCCATTTCGCGCGCGATGACATGGGCGAGCGATGTTTTGCCCAAACCCGGTGGGCCGTAGAACAGCACATGGTCGAGCGGCTCGTTGCGCATACGCGCCGCCTCGATGTAAATGGAGAGGTTTTCCTTGGTTTTACCCTGCCCGATAAAATCCTTCAGCGACTGCGGGCGCAACGATAAATCGCTCTCCTCATGCGCGTTTTCGCGCGTGTTGAGCAGCCGTTCTTCCTCGTATAGCTCGTCGTGTTCGTCAAAATCAATGCCCACGCTTGTCCCTCATTCCTGCGGCGACTTTTCACCTATCATAGCATACAACTCGTCCAATGCCAACACCGGCACGTTGAGCTTAACGGCCTTGTCGAGCTTGGAGCCGGCGTCCTCACCGGCCAGCACGTAGTCGGTTTTCTTGGATACCGAGCTGGCCGTCTGGCCACCGTGCGCCAAAATCAGCGCCTGTGCCTCCTCGCGCGACAGACCCGCCAGCTTGCCGGTGACCACGATGGTCTTGCCGGCCAGTGCGTCGCTGCGCTGTGTTTTGGGCTGCGTGGTGTCAACAGCGGCGGCGGTGAGCGCCGCCAGCAGCTGTTGTGAGGCGGGCTGTTGCAGCCAGTTGGCCAACGATTCGGCGATAACCGGCCCGACGTCGCGCACCTGTTTCAGCTCGTCTAGCGGCGCTTGTTGCAGCGCGTCAAGGCTGCCATAGCGCTCGGCCAGTACGCGCGCCGCCTTTTGTCCGACGTTGGGTACACCGAGCGCAAACAGCAGACGCGCCAAGCCGCGTGATTTGGAATTGTCAATACTGGCAACAAGGTTTTCAGCCGACTTGCGACCCCAGCGGGGCAGTGCTTCCAATTGCTCGGCGGAAAGGCTGTACAGGTCGGCGGGGCTAAGTAGCAGACCGTTGTCGACCAATATCTCGACAGCGGCGGGTCCGCAGCCCTCGATGTCCATGGCGTCACGGGCGGCAAAGTGCGTCAGCCGCCGCAACCGCTGTGCCGGACAGGCGGCGTTGGTGCAGCGCGTGGCCGCCTCGTCGTTGAGCCGCGCCACCGGCTCATGGCAGGCGGGGCAGATGGTGGGAAAGACATAGGGCGCGCTGTTGGCAGCGCGTTTTTCTGGCACCACCGACAGGATTTCGGGGATGATTTCACCCGCTTTGCGCACCACGACGGTGTCGCCAATGCGGATGTCCTTGTCGGCGATGAAATCGGCGTTGTGCAGGCTGGCGCTGGTCACGGTGGTGCCCGCCAACCGCACGGCCTTGAGTGTCGCTTTGGGCGTCAGTACGCCGGTGCGGCCCACCTGAATGGTGATGGCCTCCAGCACTGTCTCTTTTTCCTCGGGCGGAAATTTATAGGCGGCCGCCCAGCGCGGCGCCTTGGCTGTCTTGCCCAGCTGCTTGCGCTGGGCGAGGCTGTTGATTTTCAGCACCGCGCCGTCGATGTCAAAGGGGTAGGCGTCGCGGCGCGCGCCCAGCGCCAACACGGCGTCGTAGGCGGCGTTGATGTCGTCGTAGCACTCGGGTGTTACGCTGGGAAAGCCCCACTGCGCCAATTGGCTGAGGCAGTAGAGGTGCGTGTCGGGCAGCGGCGCGTCCATGCGCTGAATGTTGTAGACGATAACGGCCAGTCGGCGCTCGGCCGTGACGGTCGGGTCAAGCTGACGCAGCGAACCGGCGGCGGCGTTGCGGCAGTTGGCCAGCAGCGGCTGTTCGTTTTGCTCGCGTTCGGCGTTGAGCTGAGCGAAAACGGCCTTGGGCATATAGACCTCGCCGCGCACGATTAACAGGCCGTCAGGCGCGTCAGTTAGCGTTTGCGGCAGGTTTTGGATGGTGAGCAGGTTGTGGGTCACGTCCTCGCCGACGCGGCCGTCGCCGCGCGTGGCGCCTTGGATAAAGGCGCCGTCGCGGTAGAGCAGCGCCACGGCCAACCCGTCGATTTTGGGCTCGAGGACGTAGCACGGCGGCTCGACCAGCGCCTCGCGGCAACGGATGTCGAAATCAACTAGCTCGCCCAGGGAAAAAACGTCGTTAAGGCTGTCAAGCGGCACCTCGTGACTCACCGGCGCAAAGGCGGTGCTGGCGTGGCCACCCACCTTCTGCGTAGGCGAGTCGGGTGTTATCAATGCAGGGTTGGCCGCCTCCAGCTCGCGCAGGCGGCGCAGTTTGGCGTCGTATTCAGCGTCCGATATTTCGGGGGCGTCGTTGTCGTAATACAGGCGGCTGTGGCGTTCCAGCTCCTGCCGCAGCTGCAAAATTTCGTTGTCCATGACCATCCCCCTCGTTGCCTGAGTTTACCATAAACGACAAGTTTATGTCAACCAAAACAGCGCACAAAGAAGGCGGCGGCCGTCATGCCGACTAAATCAGCCAACAGTGCTACCGGCAAGGCGTAGCGAGCGCGGCTGACCCCGGCGCCGCCGAGGTAGACGGTCAGCGTGTAGAAGGTGGTTTCGGTCGAGCCGAGCATAACGGCTGCCGTGCGACCGGCGATGCTGTCCACGCCGCTGCTACGCATAATGTCGGCGCCCAGCGCCAGCGCGCCGCTGCCCGAAAAGGGACGCAGCAGCACCAGCGGCGCACACTCGGCCGGAATGCCCAGTCGGCTAAACAGCGGCGCCAGCACGCCGGTCAGCCAGTCGAGAAAGCCGCTGGAGCGCAGCATACCGATGGCGGCCAGCAGCATGATGAGCGCGGGTACGATGTTGAGCAACACGCGCAGTCCCTCGGCGGCGCCGGAGACTAGGCTGCCATAGACGTCAATGCGCTTGGCCAGTCCGTGCAGCGCCACGGCGAGCAGGATGGCGGGCACGGTCAGCGAGCCAACGAGCGTCATGGCGCCGCCCTGCCCTTGCGTTGCAGCAGCTTGATAAGCGTGACGCCCAGTACAACAGCGCACAGCGACGACAGCCAGACGGCGGGCAGTATGTCAAAGGGAGCCGCCGAGCCGAGCGATGCGCGCAGACCGCCGACGGTGGCGGGTATCAGCTGGATGCTGGCGGTGTTGAGCACCAGTAGTGTCGCCAGGTCGGGACAGGCGAGGTTGCCGCCGCCGTTGAGCGCTTGCAGTCGCTTGGCGGCACGCACGCCCGACGGCGTGGCGGCATTGCCCAGCCCCAGCAGATTGGCCGACACGTTGGCGCTGATGGCCTGCATGGCCTCGGTGTCGCGACGCGCCGATGGAAAAAGCCGTCCCAGTATCGGCCTGAGCAGCCGCGACAGCCCGTCGGCCAGCCCCGACGCGCGCATGACGGCCATGACGCCCGACCACAGGCAGAGCACACCGGCCATCGACAGGCACAGCTCGACCGCCTGCGCCGCACCGTCAAAGGCACCCTTGGCCACCGCGTCGACACGTCCGGTCAGCAGCGCGTAGCCCAACGACAGCGCCACCATGGCCGTCCAGACCCATGAAAGCATAGCAAAAGCCCCCTATCGGTCAAGCATATGCGCGACCGATGGGGGGCATGACTTTGGGGCTAGTCGGGGGTCAAGTCGCGGACACCTTCCCGCGCTTGATCTCGTACAAGCACTCAGCGCAGACGGCACGGCCTTTGAACTCAGTCAGGCGGTTGTCGGCGCGGCAACAGAATAGACAGCAAGGCACATTTTTAACCAAGAGGATGCCGCCTAGGTACTCCAATACCTGTAGTTCATCGCCTTCGTTTAGATTGAGGCGTTGGCGCAACGCGCTGGGCAGAACAACACGTCCCAATGCGTCAATTTTGCGCCCTATTACGCGTTGGCTCATGGGTGCCCTCCATGACTGTATTTTTAGTAAACATTATCGAGTAATAGCTATTTATAGATTACCATATAATCCGAGATATATCAATAGTTGGTTTCGTATTGGCTTGGCTATTTGTAGTATATCTATAAATGGAGGTGGTCAAGATGTCGGATATTGCGCGCATTGTGGGCGAACGCATCCGCGGCTGTCGTGAAGCCAAGGGTCTTAGTCAAGAAGGCTTGGGCGAGCTGGCCGGGTTGCACGGCAAGTACATCGGCCAGCTGGAGCGCGGGGAGAAGAATGCCACGATTAAGAGCGTGGAGAAGGTGGCGCGGGCGCTGCGCTTACCGTTGGAGACGCTGTTTGCCAACATCGTGGCGGGTGACGGCGGCTCGACGACGGCGCAGGCCTGCTACAACTTGATTGTGCTGCAATCGGAAAAGGAGCAGCGGGCTATTCTTGACCTTGTCAAAAAGGCCATTGACTTCAAGCGCTTGTGAGCGCGCGATTTGACAGGGAGCGGCGCCTGTGCTAGAGTGTACTGCGTCGCGCGGCGGCATGGTTTGTACTGCGTGTCATAGCCATCGCGCTGATGAAAAAATTGATTTGGGGGAGCACACTTTGAAGAAAGTTCTGTCACTCGCGCTTGTCCTTACCTTGGCGCTTTCACTGTTGGCTGCTTGCAGCAGCACGGCCAACCAAGATGAGCCGAAGGGCAACGCCAAGGGCGACGGCTATGATAAGTTCAGCCAGCTGAAAATCGGCATGACCGAAAGTGAGGTCAACGCCATTTTGGGTGAGCCGACCAGGGTCGATAAAGCCTATTACTACTACACTGTCACCGTAAACGGAAAAGATGCCGAGGTAGAGGTGTGGATCAACACGACAAGCGGTTTGGTGACGTATCTAAGCGGCACGTTTGATGAATCCGAGTATCGGGCGGCGTTTGCCGACAACGAGACGGACCTTTCCAAGGTCAACGGCTTGGAAACCGAAGAAATCAATACATATGACGCCTGTGTCAGCGCCTTCAAAACACCGGGGTACTTACTGAATGTTGATGAGGATGGCGAAAAGCAGTATTTATGGGTCGATGCCACCGACGGCTATATGCGCGTTACGTTTAGAGCCGACGGCAGTGTGAAAACATACGGCGGCGTTTGCTGATTTTGTGCACGGTCGAGCACATCTTGACAGGGTGCGGCGCATATGCTATAAGTGAAGCGTGATTGAAAATTGCATGCACTGATCAGGCGACGGATTGGCCGTGAAGCCGGGCCGCATGGGCGGCAGCAGAAGAAATTTTTCTGCGGGACAGTTTACCACTGTCCCGCAGATTTTTTTATGGAGGGGTTGGCATGGAGCGCACGACAGCCGACAAAACGCGCGTGGCGTTGCGCGTGTCGCGCAATAGCATTGTGGCCAATGTGTTGCTGGCGGCCTTTAAGCTGTTGGCCGGTCTGGTTGCGCATTCGGCGGCCATGGTGTCGGACGCGGTGCACACGCTGTCGGACGTGCTGAGCACGGCAGTGGTCATAGTCGGCGTCAAGTTGGCGGGTCGCGAGGCCGACAAGGATCATCCTTACGGCCACGAGCGACTGGAGTGTGTGGCGGCGCTGATTTTGGCCGCCATCTTGGCCATTACCGGCCTGTGGATTGGCATTGAGGGTGTGCGACTGATTTTGGACGGCGACGCCGGACAGCTGGCGGTGCCGGGTGTGCTGGCGCTGATTGCGGCGGTCGGCTCGATTGTTGTCAAAGAATTGATGTATCGCTACACACGCCGCGCGGCGCGGGCTATCCATTCGGGCGCGTTGATGGCCGACGCGTGGCACCACCGCAGCGACGCTCTGTCGTCGGTGGGCAGCTTGGTTGGCATTGCCGGCGCGCGGCTGGGACTGCCGGTGCTGGATCCGATTGCCAGCGTGGTTATCAGCCTGCTGATTGTACACGCCGCCTACGGCATCTTCCGCGACGCGGTGGCCAAAATGACCGACCGCGCCTGCGACGATGAGTTTGTCGCGCAGGTGCGCGGCGTAATCTTGGCCCACCCCGAGGTGGTGGGCATTGACGTGTTGAAAACGCGCTTGTTTGGCGACCGCGTTTACGTCGATGTTGAGATATGCGTCGACGGTCGGCAGTCGCTTGCCATTACACACGCCATTGCCGAGCAGGTGCATGACGCCGTGGAAACGCGTTTTCCCACGGTCAAGCACTGCACGGTGCATGTCAACCCCAGCAGAGACTGACAGCCGTCGTCATCTTATTTTCCAAGATATCCTGCCGCCATTCCACTGAAACGACAAAGCGCACCCCAAACGTTAGCAGTGTGACACACTGAAACTAACGCAAGGGGTGCATTATTATGCCAAGAAGTGCCCGTCAAGGCCAAGCTTATTGAGGTTGACAAACAACTCACCGGCGTATGGGTGAGCCCCAACATCGATAAGAGAAAGACATGCTGCTCTCGATAGTGAATCGCTAACCCTCGCTGGCCGCTTCCGATAGCACGCTGCGATGTCGCACGAGGTAGTCAATGCCCGACCAGACAGTGACCGCCACCATGACAAAGCCGGCGGCGCGGTCGGTGGTCACTTCGTAGCTGCCGACGCAGAATAGCGTCGGATTGTTGCGAAAGGCGATAAAAGCAATCGAGCAGATAATCTGCACCACTGTTTTAACCTTGCCGGAGAAGCCGGCGGCCAGCACCTTGCCCTGCGCGACAGCCACCAACCGCAGCGAGGTAATGATAAACTCGCGCGCGATGATAATCATCGCCGCCCAACTGGCCAGGCTGCCCTGCTGCACAAAAATCAGCATGGCCGCCGTAATCAGCAGTTTGTCGGCCAGCGGGTCGATAAACTTGCCAAAGGTGGTGACCTCGTTGTACTTGCGCGCCAAAAAGCCGTCGACCCAGTCGGTAAAGCTGGCCACAATGAAAATCGCCAGCGCAGTATAGCGGTAAGAATCATGCGAATCGCTGTTAAGCAACGCCCACATAAATACAGGGATCAGCGCAATGCGGGCGAGTGTGACAATACTGGCACGGGTCAGCATAGCGTCTCCTCCAATCCTAGGGTCTCGCCGCACAGGTCACCATCCAGTGTATCGGTGATGCGTACGGCGACAAAATCGCCGGGGGAAAGTTCGTGCGCCGAGGTAAAGAACACCTTGCCGTCCACCTCTGGCGAGTCATAACCGCTACGTCCAAACCAGCACTCGGCCAGCCGGTCGTAGCCCTCGCACAGCACCTCCAGCGTGCGACCCAGCTGTCTGGCGTTAAAGCCGTCCATAATGTCGTTCTGCAACAGTTGCAACTGTTGTTGGCGCTGCACCGCGACATCATGGTCAACTGGATCGGGCAGCGACGCGGCGGCCGTACCCTCCTCGCAGCTAAAGGCAAACA
This sequence comes from Oscillospiraceae bacterium, assembly GCA_031549605.1. Lineage (GTDB taxonomy): Bacteria > Bacillota > Clostridia > Oscillospirales > UBA929 > WRAI01. The sequence continues at coordinate 52,066 of JAVBPM010000034.1, forward strand.
CACCGGCGCGCTCGCACTCATGCTTTTTCAAAAACGCGGCCAGCGTGTCAAACGCGGCATCGTCCTCGCCCGGAAAACCGGTCATCACCGTCGTGCGCAGCACCAGTCCGTCAATGCGCTGGCGCAGCTTGGTAAACAACGCGTCGAGACTGTCGGCCGTGTCACGGCGGTTCATCGCCGCGAGAATGCGCGTGTCGGCGTGCTGAATGGGAATGTCCAGATACTTGACTACCTTTGGCTGCTCGGCCACCAGCTCAATCAGCTCGTCGTCAATCAGCGACGGGTAGAGGTAGTGCAGTCGCAGCCAGCGCAGTCCGTCAATGGCACACAGCCGACGCAGCAACGGTACCAGCGACGGTTGTCCGTACAAGTCGACGCCATAGCGCGTCGTGTCCTGCGACACGACAATCAACTCGCGCACGCCGTCGGCCACCAGTCGCTCGGCCTGCGCCACCAACTGCTCCATCGGCGCACTGCGGAACGGGCCGCGAATGGAGGGAATTAAGCAGTAAGCGCAGCGGTTGTCGCAGCCCTCGCTGACCTTCAAATAGGCGGTGCTCGGCGGCGTCGACAGCGTGCGCTCTTCAGCGACAACGGCGCTGTCGAGATTGTCCAGCAGCGACCGTTTCTCACCCGCCACAGCAGCATTGACAATGTCAACGACCCGCTCGGTTTGCCCGCAACCGACAATGCCGTCCACCTCGGGCAGCTCGGTCATCACTTCGTCGCGCACCAGTTGCGGCAAGCAACCGGCCACCACCAGCGTACGCAGCCGGCCCATGGTCTTAAACGCGGCCAGCTCCAGAATTTGGTCTACCGCCTCCTGCCGCGCGCTTTCCAAAAACGCGCAGGTGTTGACAACGGCTACCTCGGCCTCATCGGTTTTAACAGTGGGCGTATAGCCGGCTTGTTGCAATAAATAGAGCATACGCTCACTGTCGACGGTGTTTTTGGCACAGCCCAGCGTAACAAACAGCAATTTCAAGTGGTTTAGTCCTCCCATGGCCGCAGCGCGGCGTGGATATCGTCCCAGCTGTAGCCGCGCCGCGACAGTGCTGCGGCCGCCTTTTGCCGGGTCGTTTCGTCGTTCTGCCGGCTCAAGCGCGCCTTAAGCAGCTTTTGCAGTGTGTCGTCCGGGTCCGGCAGCTGCGCCAGCACCCGCTCAACAATGTCACTGTCAATGCCGCGCTGGTTCAGCTCCTGACGAATGCGGTAAAAGCCCTGCCCGCGCGCCGCGCGCGCCTTAGCAAAATCAGCAGCGTACGCCTCGTCGTCCAAATAGCGGTAGTCGAGCATAAAGGCAATCGTCGCCTCAATCTCAGCATCGTCGTAGCCCTTTTCCGCCAACTTACTGCCCAGCTCATAGACAGAGCAGGCGCGGCGACCCAAAATGGCCGCGGCGGTTTCTCTGCAGGTCGTCGGACGGCGTGGCATCAGTCGTCGTCTTCGTCAACAACAACGGCAATCGGCAGCTTGCCGCCGTCAGCCGTCGCGGCGGCAGCCGGACGCGTGTCCTTAACCGGCCCGAACTTCTTCTTGCCTTTAACAATGGACAAATTCAGCGAGTCGGCCTGGCTGCGAATTTCCTTCTCCAGCCCGGCGGCAATCTCGGGGTTTTCGGCCAGAAAACGGCAAGCCGTGTCGCGACCCTGTCCCAGTCGCGTGTCGCCCATGGAGAACCACGAACCCGACTTCTGCACCAAGTCAAGCATCAAGCCCAAATCTACTAGCTCTCCCGTGCGTGAAATGCCCTGCCCGAAGATAATGTCAAACTCGCCTTCTTTGAACGGAGGCGCAATTTTGTTCTTAACGACCTTAGCGGCGGTGCGGTTGCCCACGGTCATGTCCGACACCTTGATGGCTTCCTTGCGGCGCACGTCAATGCGGACGCTGGAGTAGAACTTGAGTGCGCGTCCACCGGTCGTCACCTCATTGGGGCCATAGGTCTGACCAATTTTCTCGCGCAGCTGGTTGATAAAGATGACAATCGTGTTGGTGCGGGAAATCGAGCCGGCCAGCTTGCGCAGCGCCTGCGACATCAAGCGCGCGTGCAAACCGACAAAGCTGTCGCCCATATCGCCGTCGATTTCCGCGCGCGGCACCAGCGCCGCCACACTGTCGACAACGACAATGTCCAATGCGCCCGAGCGCACCAGCGAGTCGGTGATTTCCAGCGCCTGCTCGCCGTTATCCGGCTGCGCCACCAGCAGATTTTCAATGTCGACACCCAGCGCGGCGGCATAGGTGGGATCGAGCGCGTGCTCGGCGTCGATAAACGCCGCCTCGCCGCCGTTTTTTTGCGCCTGTGCAATGACATGCAGCGTCAGCGTCGTTTTACCCGACGATTCCGGCCCGTAGATCTCAATGATGCGCCCACGCGGCAGACCGCCCACGCCCAGCGCAATGTCCAGTGACAGCGATCCGGTGGAAATGGCGCTGACGTTGAGGTGCGAGTTTTCGCCCAGGCGCATGACGGCGCCCTTGCCATAGTCCTTTTCAATTTGGGCCAGTGCCGTGTCCAGCGCCTTGCGCTTCTCGTTGTTTTTGGTATCCTGAGCCATGGTCGTTGTCACCCTTCTATCTTATGTATTTGAACAACGCGTTCAATTTGCTGCGTGTCTCTGAAAATCTCAGCGCGGCAGTCGCCAAACAGCGCCGCCACGTCCTGCGCCTGCCCGATGCCGCATTCCATCAGCAACGCGCCGTTTTCGCTGACCAGTCGGTCAAAGCAGCCGGCCAGCGCGCGATAAAAATCCAGCCCGTCGGCCCCGCCGTCCAGCGCCAGATGCGGCTCATAGTCACGCACCGAGCTGTCCAGCGTCGCCAAATCGGCGGAGGGGATGTACGGCGGATTGCACACCACCAGGTCATACCGCCCGGGTGGCGGCCCACTAAGCAGATCATGCTTCAGTAGTGCAACATTGGCAACTTGGTTGCGCTTGATATTGTGGCGGGCAATGTCGAGCGCGTCCTCACTGACATCGCAAAGTGTAACCTGCGCCTCGCGGAATTTCTTGGCAATCGAAAGCCCGATGCAGCCGCTGCCACAGCAGAGATCCAGCACCGTCGCCGTCGGCTTGGCCTCCAGCAGTGCCCACGCCAACTCGGCCAGCAGCTCGGTGTCAATACGCGGAATCAGCACATCGGCTGTAACGGTCAGCGTCAGGTTGCAAAAGTCCCACTCGCCTATGATGTACGCAAGCGGCTCGCCGTTCAGCCGGCGTTCAAGTGCCAGCTTGCTCTCCAGCAGTGTGCCTTGCTCAACCTCCTTGGGTAAATGCAGCGGCAAATCGCGCCGCTGTATGCCCGTCGCCGCTCGCAGCAGCTCGGTTGCCTCCAGCTCGGGCATGACGACACCGGCGTCGGCCAGTTGGTCGGTCATCTCGCGCCGCAGCTGGGCGTAGGTCACCACGTATCGCTGCCCTGCTGCTCGGGTCGAACCATCTCCAACGACTGGATGCCGATTTCAATCATGCCGTCGTCCGGCTCGCGCGTGGTCAACCGTTGCAGCCACAGGCCGGGCGTGCGCAGCAGACGGCTCAGCCAGTTTTCGTGCCGGCCAGTCCAGCGGTTAAACTCATAGGCCAGCGACACCACCACCGGCAGCAGCGCCAACCGCAGGCCAAGACGCACCAACAGATTGGTCGACGTCACCCAAAAGAAAAGCAGCACGCCGATGATCACGACGTTGAGCAAAAAGCTGGTGCCACAGCGCGGATGAAAGCGGGTAAACGTCTTGACATTCTCCACCGTCAGCGGCTGACCCGCCTCGTAGCAGGCAATGGTCTTGTGCTCGGCGCCATGATAGGCGAACACGCGCTGGATGTCCTTCATTCTCGTCACCAGCAGCAGATACAGCAGAAAAATCAGCACACGCAGCACACCCTCGCACAGACTGCGTACCAGCGTCGGCATACCTGTCGCCTTTTGCAACAGGCCGCCCAGCCATGTCGGCAGCAACGTAAAGAGCGCCAGCGCCAGCACAACGCCCAGCAGCATAGCGACAACCGTCAGCACTGACATGACGGCGCCCTTGTGCTTTTCAAGCCATTGATCCAGCTTGCTAGGCTTGGCGTTTTCCTCCTCGGGGTAATAGTTGGCCGAAAAATTCAGTGCCTTATAGCCCAGACGCATCGAAGACACAAAGTTGGGCAGTCCGCGCACAAACGGCCACGCCAAAACATGTGATTTGGGACGCGGCGGGTCGACCGGCCAGGTTTCGGTAACAACACCCTCCGGCGCGCGCACGACAACGGCCGCCTTATCCATGCCGCGCATCATGATACCCTCAATAACGGCTTGGCCGCCAATGGCGGTGCGGAAACCGCCCTTCTGTTCTTTACTCAAGTTACACCTCTTAATATTTGACGGTGACAATCGTACCGCCCATGTTGTCGCCCGACGTCGTATAGCTGCGGCCCTCCGGCACCAGCACATTCTCGGACGGCGCGTAATAGATAATCTGATAGCGGCTGTTGTCAACCAACACAACATCGACCGTGCGTGAC